>CATPBQ010000186.1 GCA_955652795.1 uncultured Steroidobacteraceae bacterium
AGGTCTTCGAGGTAACAGTTGTTTTGCAGCGACCAGGTGGTCGGATGAAACACGTAATGGACGAATCCGACGAGGCTGCCATCGCGTTCGGCGACGAGGCCGTGGGGCTGCACCCGCTCATCCACGAGTCGCGCAAAGGTCGCGTCTGTAACTTCGATCGAAACATGCTGGCGATAAAAGCGCAGGTAGCCCGTCCACAATGCATCCCATTGCACACGGTCACTCGATCTCACAGGTCTGATCTCGGGCACAGGACATGCCTCCTTATCAATCACGCGTTCGCGCGAAGTGAAGGTGACTCTATGGGTCGGCAAGCGAGGCGGCACCAGGGTGCCTTCGGCACACGAGCAGGATCTCGTCGACATCGTCCGTTGCAATCATTCCGGGGGCGAGCCGCAGCCCCTTCTGGAACCACAATCCGAGCTGCATGAATACCCGGTTGTACCACCACATCGCCAGTTCACGATGATGCAAGAGCCACCACATGCCGATGTCGACCAGGCGCGAGGAGCGCGGCTGCATTCCGAATACGGCGCTGCCCTCCACCACCAGGTGGTGCTGCGCCAGCTTTGAGAGCAAGTCTGGCGGCTCGTAGCGCCGCTTGTGGCCCACGAAGTCGTCGAACGGGGTCCAAAGCGAAGGGTGCAGCGGCACCGAGATCAGCACAGCCGCACCTGCCTTCGCAACCCGTGACAGCTCCGACAGTGCACCGTCTCCGTCGTCAACGTGCTCGATGATATCGAGGGCGCAGACCAGATCGAATGCACCGTCGGCGAAGGGCAGGGACGTCACCTGGCTTAGCACGACTTGCGCGCCGCGCGCGCGAAGCTTCGCGAGCGCCGGCGCGCTGATGTCCACGAATTGCGTGCCCTCGAGCGGCAGTCGTGGTCTGAGGCCGGGCGCAACTTCGAGCCGTCGGCCGGAGGTGGGCAGCAGTGATTGCACGAGCGGCCAGGTATTGAACCGGTGAGGCTCGATGAGGCTGGCACCCGACCACAGCATGTCGTAAAAGCGGCGATTCTTCTCGAGCAGGTCGCGCTCGCTGCGCGTCTGCGAAAGCCCGGGTTGCATCATTGCGCCACTGTAGTCGATTCGCGGTTCCGGGTCGCATCCAGCGCCTCGTGCGCCGCCTCTCGGGCGGCCGTGGCGGGCTGCCAGGCGAGCGGATGCGAGCCACGGCCGTTCATTTGGCGCGAGGGCGCTTAGCGACTGCGTGTCGTACTTCGGTCCGCCGCGAACTGCAGCGGGTCGTTATAGTGCGCAAAATGTTTGGCGAGAAAAGCTTCGCCACGTTCAAGGATGAAGTAGCGGAACGCTTCGGCCGCCGGGGAGAGCGTCTTGGCCAGGGTGTTGACTACGTGCCATCGACGCATGACCGGCAAGCCTTCCGTTTCCGGCGCAGCGATCAGTTGGTGATCGAGCTCCAGTCCCACGGTGTGCAGCGACAGCAGCGCGACGCCCATCCCGGCCATGACGGCCTGCTTGATGGCCTCGTTGCTCGACATCTGCATGACGACCCGCGGGGTCATCTGATACGCATCCATGAACTCGTCGAGCGCGGCGCGCGTGCCCGAGCCCGGCTCGCGCACGATGAATCCTTCCTCCAGCAGCGCTCTGGCCGGCACCTTCTCGGCGCGCGCAAAGGGATGCTCGACCGCGGTGACCAGCCCGTGAGGGTGCATCGCGAAGGGCTCGGCCCGCGAGGGCCAGTTCTTGGGCGGCCGGCCCATGATGGCCAGCTCGACCGCGCCCTCGCGCATCAGCGCGACCACTTCCTCGCGGTTGCTGGCGACCCGCAGGTGTATTTCGACACCGGGGTGTTCGTCCCGGAATCGCGCCAGCAGCCGCGGCAGAAAGTACTTGGCGGTACTGACCATGGCGACATCCAGCACCCCGGTCTTGAGTCCGCGAAAGCGGGCGACCATGTCCTCCGCGTCGCGCATTGAAGCGAGCACCCGCTGCGTATAGGCGAGCACGTACTCGCCGACCATCGTGAGGGACACCTTGCGGCTCGAGCGGTCGAACAGCGGCAGCCCGACTTCCGTCTCCAGCTCCTTGATTTGCATCGAGACCGCAGGCGCCGAGAGCCGCAGCTCCTCTGCCGCGCGCGCAAAGCTCAGGTGCCGCGCCACCGACGAAAACACTCGCAATTGCCTGAGCGTAGCGTTCTTCATTAAGTGATTCTTAACTTATAGCTAACTTAAAGTGACTTTACCTGAATGATAGCCCCCCTTTACAGTGGCCTCAAGCAAATTGAAGGCGAGGCGAGAGATGGCAATCGCGACGGGTGTAGGCGGGGGCGCAACGGCAATCACGGACGCCAAGCGGCGCTACAAAGCCGGCGTTCTGAAGTACCGGCAGATGGGTTATTGGGAGCCGGACTACGTGCCGAAGGCTACGGACACCGTCTGCCTGTTCCGCATCACCCCGCAGGAGGGGGTCGATCCCATCGAAGCGGCCGCGGCGGTTGCGGGGGAGTCGAGCACGGCGACCTGGACGGTGGTGTGGACCGATCGGCTCACCGCCTGCGACAACTACCGCGCCAAGGCGTTCAAGGTCGAGGCGGTGCCGAACAGCCCGGGACAGTTCTTCGCCTGGGTCGCTTACGACATCATTCTTTTCGAAGAGGGCTCGATCGCCAACATGACGGCGAGCCTGATCGGCAACGTGTTCAGCTTCAAGCCACTCAAGGCCGCAAGGCTTGAAGACATCCAGATACCCGCCGCCTACGTCAAGACCTTCAAGGGGCCTCCGACAGGCCTGATCGTCGAGCGCGAGCGCCTCGACAAGTTCGGCCGCCCGCTGCTCGGCGCCACCACCAAACCCAAGCTCGGGCTCTCCGCCCGCAACTACGGCCGCGTGATCTACGAGGGATTGAAGGGCGGGCTCGATTTCATGAAGGACGACGAGAACATCAACTCGCAGCCCTTCATGCACTGGCGCGACCGTTTCCTGTACGTGATGGATGCGGTCAACAAGGCGAGCGCTGCCACCGGTGAGGTCAAAGGCTCCTATCTCAACGTCACGGCCGCGACCATGGAGGACATGTACGAGCGTGCTGAGTTCGCCAAGGAGCTCGGCTCGGTCGTGGTCATGGTTGATCTCATCATCGGCTGGACCGCGATCCAGAGCATGTCCAACTGGGCGCGGCGCAACGACATGATCCTGCACATGCACCGGGCCGGTCACGGCACCTACACCCGCCAGAAGAACCACGGTGTCAGTTTCCGGGTGATGGCCAAGTGGTTGCGACTCGCCGGGGTCGATCACCTGCATGCGGGGACCGCGGTCGGCAAGCTCGAGGGCGACCCGCTGACCGTGCAGGGCTACTACAACGTGTGCCGCGACAGCTACACCCGCCAGGATCTGCCGCGCGGCATCTTCTTCGACCAGGACTGGTGCGATATCCGCAAGGTGATGCCGGTCGCCTCCGGCGGCATCCACGCCGGGCAGATGCACCAGCTGCTCGATCTCTTCGGGGACGACGTGGTGTTGCAGTTCGGCGGTGGAACCATCGGTCACCCGGCCGGGATCCAGGCCGGTGCGGTCGCCAACCGCGTGGCACTGGAAGCGATGGTCAAGGCGCGCAACGAGGGCCACGACATCCGCATCGAGGGACCCGAGCTCCTGAGGAACGCCGCGCGCTCCTGCGGCCCGCTGCAGCAGGCGCTCGATACCTGGGGGGACATCACCTTCAACTACACCCCGACCGATGCTTCCGATTTCACCCCCACGGCCGCCGCCGCCCACTGAAACCGCTTCAAGGACCACACGCGCCATGATGACCAACCCGGTACGAAGGATCACGCAGGGGCAGTTCAGCTTCCTGCCGGAACTGACGGACGCCGAGATTTCGCTGCAGGTGGACTACGGCCTGAGGCGCGGTTACGCCTGGAGCATCGAGTACACCGACGATCCGCACCCGCGCAATACCTACTGGGAAATGTTCGGCATGCCGATGTTCGATCTCAAGGATGCCGCGGGGGTGCTGATGGAGCTGCAGAACTGCCGCAAGACTTTCCCGCAGCACTACATCCGCCTGATGGCTTTCGACTCCACGCGCGGCGTGGAGAGCATCGCCATGAGCTTCATCGTCAACCGGCCCGCCGTCGAGCCGGGCTTCGGACTCATACGCCAGGAGGCGGCCGGCCGCACGATGCGTTACACGGTGCACGGCTACGCCAGCGCGCGACCCGAAGGCGAGCGCGGCGGGAATGGCAAGTCATGAGTGCTGCGAGGCGAATCCCATGCACCTGATCGCCCCATCGATCCTGTCCGCGGACTTCGCCCGTCTGGGCGAGGAGGTCGTGCGCGTCATCGCCGCGGGTGCCGACTGGATTCACTTCGACGTCATGGACAATCACTTCGTCCCGAACCTGACGATCGGGCCGATGGTGGCGGCGGCGCTGAAGCCCTATTGCGCGCGTCCCCAAGGCGCACACGCGGCACTGGACGTGCATCTGATGGTGCAGCCGGTGGATGCGCTCATCGACGGCTTCGTCGCCGCCGGTGCCGACGTGATCAGCTTCCATCCCGAAGCCTCGCTGCACGTGGATCGGACGTTGCGCCTGATCAAGGCGGCGGGCTGCCGGGCGGGGCTGGCCTTCAATCCGGCCACTCCGCTTCAGGTGCTCGAGTACGTTCTCGACCAGGTCGATCTGGTCCTCATCATGAGCGTCAACCCCGGCTTTGGCGGCCAGAGCTTCATTGACTCGACGCTGAGGAAGGTGGAGCGCGCGCGCAAACTCATCGACGCGGCGGGCCGGGATATCAGGCTCGAAGTCGATGGCGGCATCAAGATCCAGAACATCCAGCGCGTCGCGGCGGCCGGTGCCGACACCTTCGTCGCCGGCAGCGCGATATTCGGCTGCGCCGACTATAAGGCGGTGATCGATGCCATGCGCTACGAGCTGCGCCGCCCGTCGCCAGCGAGCAAGGTGGCCTGACATGGGCTCACCGATGTACTCGATCCCCGGCACCGCTCCCGGCACGCCCGTCCCCGAGCCCCCGACGGGCGCCGCGGCGGCCCACGCGTCGCAGTCCGAGGCGCGCACGGTGAACGAAGTGCTGGCACAAAGCCAGGCCGGCGCAGTGATGGACGAGCTCGACCGCGACCTGGTGGGCCTTACACCGATCAAAGCACGCATCCGTGACATCGCGGCGCTGCTGGTGATCGACAAGCTGCGCATGAACCTGGGGCTGCAGGCGCAGGCGCCCAGCCTGCACATGAGCTTCACCGGCAACCCCGGGACCGGTAAGACCACGGTGGCGCTGCGCATGGCCGAGATCCTGTTTCGTCTG
>CATPBQ010000187.1 GCA_955652795.1 uncultured Steroidobacteraceae bacterium
AAGCACACGAAAGCCTGAAGAAATAGGCATTTAGTGCGACATCGGCACGCCCGCAACCTACCAAGGCAAACCTGGACGGCACGGGTACGATGACGGGCTCAGGCGTCGTAGTCCAATTTTGGATACCAAGTCGCGCCGCGGCCTTCCGGAGTGCAATCCAGCACCATCCATAGTGCGGCGGGATCGGGCGCGCCTCGGGGATCCTGGCCGGGGTCGGCGGTGGAGCCGGTCATCTCGCCGGACCAGAAGTGGCGGACGGTCCCGTCGCGGCGGGTGAATACGTTGAACGCGGGAATTTCTGAGCCGTCGGGCAGAACACCAAAATAGTCGCGGGAATAGGCGCCGTTGAGGTCACTGAAGAGCCGAAGGTTCTTCCAACCGCGCTCGCGTTTCCAGGCGATGAGGCGCTTGATGGGTGAGCGGGCGACTACGACAAGCGAGATGCGCTGGCCGATGTCGGCGGCGTTACCCTCCCAAGCGCCTAGCAGGTTGGTGCACATGGGACACGGGCGCTCGCGTTGCGGCCCGAACATGTAGCTGTAGACTGCGAGCGTCTGCTTGTCGCCGAACAACCCGGCGAAATCGGAGGCGCCGTCTTCGCCTTCGAAGCGGTAATCGCCGATCACCTCGCCGCCGGGCGGTAGGCTACGGCGCTGGGCGGCGACCCGTTCGATGTGACGCCGCAGTTCGATCTCCTCCGTCAGGAGGGCGGTACGGGCGGCGCGATATTGGGCGCTTTCGTTGGGTATCCGGACGGGGTTGTTGCGGGCTAGTTCGGGGGCGGGAGTTAGGTTGTCAGTCTCCATCGAATGGTCCTCTGCCTTCAGTAAGGTAACCTGCGAGAAGGGTGACGTGTCGCAGCGGGCCTTTGCAAGCGGGGCCTCAGCGGTAGATCCGCCCAAACGTTGAACCGAGGACTGCAGTAGGCCGTTAGATCAACCCGGTGGTAACCACGACACCCCGCACCCGACGGCGTAGGACGCGATCAGCAGGCAGCACGGTCAGTCGCGACTTGCGCCCACACAGATCCGCGTGACCGGCGCGCCTGGTAACGACATCGGAACGAGCGTCCTGATGTTTTTCTGGCTTCGCTTGGTAGGTTTTCCCGGCGTGAGCGGCGTCGCTCGATCACTCCGCTCCACCCGATCGTGTAGGTATTACTTTCAATTACTTATAGATAAGAGTTCAAGTGATGACGCGCAGACGTTTCGCCGCTCTCACAGGCCCAGATCGCTCAGGCCGGGATGATCGTGGGGTCTTGGTCCGGGTGCGCTCCAGCGGTACTTGCGATCGGCTTCGGCGATGGGAACGTCGTTGATGGAGGCGATGCGCCGGCGCATCAGCCCGCCGGCATCGAACTCCCAGTTCTCGTTGCCGTAGGAGCGGAACCAGTTTCCCGAGTCGTCGTGCCACTCGTAGGCGAAACGCACCGCGATGCGGTTCTCGCCGCATGCCCAGATTTCCTTGATGAGCCGGTAGTCGAGCTCGCGGCTCCACTTGCGGCGCAGGAACTCCTGGATGGCCGCGCGCCCGTGCAGAAACTCGGCACGGTTGCGCCACACCGAGTCCTCGGTGTACGCGAGCGACACGCGTTGCGGTTCGCGGGTGTTCCACGCGTCCTCGGCCATCCTCACCTTGGCGACCGCGCTCGCCCACGTGAAGGGTGGCTTGATGGGTGCAACCGCCGCCGGGGCGCCCGGCGTCACGTCAGTCATGGTATCCCCTCCGTCGGCTGTCCGGTCAGCCGCACGACGCTGACCACCGCGCCGGCCAGCGCCAGGAGCGCCGCCAGGTACAGCGCGAAGTTTGAACCTGCGGCGCCGTAGGCGCGAAACAAAATGGCGACGCTGGCTGCGCCCAGCGCCTGGCCGAGCAGGCGCGCCGCGCTCAACATGCCGCCGGCGGCGCCGCTGCGGGCGCGCGGCGCAGAGGCGATGATGGCGCGATTGTTGGGGGCCTGGAAGAAGCCAAAGCCGAGCCCGCACAGTGCCATGCGCCACACGAATCCCGCGGGGCTGCCGCTCGCCGGAAAGAACGCGAGCAACACCAGCCCCGCGGCCATGACCAGCAGCCCGAGTCCTCCCAGCATGCCCGCCGCATGGCGGTCCGCGAGCCTGCCGGCGA
Source organism: uncultured Steroidobacteraceae bacterium (assembly GCA_955652795.1). Classification (GTDB taxonomy): domain Bacteria; phylum Pseudomonadota; class Gammaproteobacteria; order Steroidobacterales; family Steroidobacteraceae; genus 13-2-20CM-66-19. Next base: position 2,125 of record CATPBQ010000187.1, read on the forward strand.
GTGGCGCCGCCAGCGCCAGCGCGAGCGGCCAGGGCGTCATGAAGAGACCCGTTTCAACTGCACTGTGACCGAGGCGCTGAATCTCGAACGGCAGCGCGACCAGCGCCGTCATCTGCGCCATGAACGAACACACCGATGTCGCCAGTGACAGGGAAAAAACGCGGATGCGCAGCAGGTCGAAAGGAATGAGCGGCGCGGCGCGGGGCAACTCGTGACGGGCGAACAGCCATCCGAGCCCGCAGCCGCAGCCGATCTGCACGAGCGCGAGCGCTGTCGCGGCGTGATGCGCGAGGGACTGCAGCCCGCTCAGCAGCAGACCAAACGTGCCGGCATACAGCGCCGCACCCGCGTAGTTGAGCGGGCGCCGTGTGCGCTCGGTCTCCGGAAGGGCACGGATCGCGATCAGGATCGTGATCACGCCCAGCGGAACGTTGATGCCAAACAGCCAGCGCCACTGCGCTACGGCCAGCACCGCGGAAGCGATGGTGGGACCGAGCGCGGCGGAGGTCGCGACGACGAACGCGTTGATGCCGACGGCGCGCCCGAGGTAGCGCTGTGGGTAAGTGAAGCGCACCAGCGCGGCGCTCACGCTCATGATGCCCGCGGCCCCGAGGCCCTGGATGACGCGCGCGATACTGAGGGTGAGCAGGGTGGGCGCGCACGCGCAGGCGAGCGAGGCGAGGGTGAATACGGCAAGCCCGGCCTGGGAGACGCGCCGGTAACCGACGACTTCTCCGAGCGATGCGAGTGGCAGCAGCACCACCAGGATCGCCAGCTGATAGGCATTGACGACCCAGATCGATGCGGCGGATGTGGCGCCAAAGTCGCGCGCGATCGAGGGCAGCGCGATGTTGACGATGGTGCTGTCGAGCACCGACATCGCAATCGCGAGCGCGATCGCCGCGATTGCCCAGTAGCGGCGTGGCACCGGCAGGCCGTCCGTTGGCGGGCCGGGGCTCGGGGGGCTGACGCTCGGGGCGGACATCCGGCGTGATCATATAGAGGTGTGGGTGGCAGGTGTCATAACGTGGCGCCCCGGTGTGGCGCGCACCTCGCGCGCACCGCAGTCGCTGCGGGATGTGAGCGGCGTCACGCTCTGCCGCAACCCGGCACCGGCGGCGCGTCGCTACAATGTCCGCACCGACCGCTTCAGCACGCCACAACAAGAACAACCGTGACCAGGGAATTGAAAGACCGGGAGGGCGCTGCCAGCGGACCGGGTCCGCCAGAACGCCGCCGCACTGATCGCCGCAGGCACGTGCTGCACGCGCTGCTGCACGGGAGCTTCAACCCGCGGCGGCGCGTGCCGCGGCGCACCGATGAGCGTGAAGTCAGCGCCGTGGATTGGCATCATCCGCAATGGCTCGCGATCGCGATGCTCATCGTGGTGTTTTCCTGTAGTGATGCGCTGCTGACGCTGATGCTGGTCGAGCGCGGCGCCTACGAAGCCAACCCGCTGATGGCACCGCTGGTCGGAGGCTCGGCAGTCGCCTTCACACTGGTGAAGATCGCTCTCACGGCCGGCGGAGTCGTGCTGCTGACACAGCTGGCGCGCATGCGGGCCTTCGGCTGCATCCCCGTGGGCGTGCTCCTGTACACGGTGCTGGCGATTTATGGGGCGCTGATTGCCTACGAATTCGGGCTTCTGAACGCTCTGTAGGACGTGCCCAGGGGCGGGGTTCCCTCGCCGGCCGGCTTTTACGCTAAACTATTGGCCTGCCGGTCCTTTTCCCCCCATGCTCGAACCAACGCCCCTCTATGGCGGCAACGCCGCCTTTCTCGACGCCCTCTACGAGCAATATCTTCTCGATCCGGCGAGCGTAGGCGAGCGGTGGCGCAAGTATTTCGCCCAGCTCGCGTCCGCAGGCGCGGAGCGCGCGCACGGACCGATCCGGGCGGACATCGCGCGGCGCGCAGCGCAGGGACGAGGAGCGGGCACTACGGCGCCCGCCTCCGGGGCGAATGCCCAACAGGCGGCCGTTTCGCGGCTGATACAGGTGTGGATCAACCGCGGGCACCTGGTGGCGAGCATCGACCCCCTGGGGCTGTCCCGGCGCTCCAGGCCACGGGTGCTCGACCTGGATTACTTCGGCCTCACGCCGGCGGATCTCGATACCGAGTTCTTCACCGGCAGCCGCACGGACGCGGTGCCGAAGCGCATGAAGCTCAGGGATATCCTCGCGCAGCTGCAGCACATCTACGCCGGCAATGTCGGCGCGGAGTTCGCGCACGTGTCCGACTCCGAGGAGCGGCTGTGGCTGCAGGACGAGTTCCAGGAGGGGCGCCTCAAGCATCGCTTCAGCACCCAAGAGCAGCGCAACATCCTTTGGCAACTCACGGCCGCCGAGGGCCTCGAGCGCTACCTGCACACCAAGTACGTCGGCCAGAAGCGCTTCTCGCTCGAAGGCGCGGATGCGTTCATTCCCTTACTCGATGACCTCATACAGAACTCCGGCGCCGTCGGCATCGAGGAAGTGGTCATCGGCATGGCGCACCGTGGCCGGCTGAACGTGCTGGTGAACCTGCTGGGCAAGTCGCCCGCGGCGCTGTTCTCGGAATTCGAGGGTGCGGACGACCCGGGCCGGCTCAAGGGCTCGGGAGACGTGAAGTACCACAAAGGCTTCTCGGCGGACCTGCGCACCGCGCACGGCAACGTGCACACCGTGCTCGCATTCAATCCCTCGCATCTGGAGGTCGTGGATCCGGTGGTGGAAGGCTCGGTGCGCGCGCGCCAGGAGCGGCGCGGTGATGAGCGCGCCGCGCGCGTGCTACCGCTGCTGGTGCACGGCGACGCCGCGTTCGCGGGCCAGGGTGTGGTGATGGAGACGCTGCAGCTGTCGCAGGCGCGCGGCTTTTTCACCGGCGGCACCGTGCACGTGATCATCAACAACCAGGTAGGGTTCACGACTTCGGAGCCCGCCGACCTGCGTTCCACCATTTACTGCAGCGACGTGGCCAAGATGCTGGAAGTGCCGATCTTCCACGTCAACGCCGACGACCCGGAAGCGGTGGTGTTTGTCGCGCGCCTGGCGCTCAAGTACCGCATGCGCTTTCGCAAGGATGTGGTGATCGACCTGGTGTGCTATCGGCGTCACGGCCACAACGAAGCCGACGAGCCGGCGGCCACACAACCGGGCATGTACCGCGTGATCCGCCAGCATCCCACCTCGCGCCGCCTGTACGCCGACCGGCTCATCGCCGCGGGCGTGCTCGCGGACGCCGACGCGCAGGCGATGCTGGAGCAATACCGCAACGGACTCGACGAAGGCCGCCCGCAGGCGCGTGCCTCGCTCGGCATGATCGGCAACAAGTACACGGTGGACTGGAGCGCCTACGTACAGGTTGACTGGACCGAGCGGGTGCCCACGGGGGTGGAGCTGGCGCGACTGCGCTCGCTCGGTGAGCGCATCACGAACTATCCGCAAGGCTTCAGCCTGCATCCGCGCGTCGCACAGCTGATCGCCAACCGCCGCAAGATGCTGCAGGGCGAGCAGCCGCTCGACTGGGGATGCGCTGAGACGCTCGCCTACGCGGCGCTGGTCGAGGACGGCTTCGGCGTGCGCCTCACCGGGCAGGACACCGGGCGGGGAACCTTCTTCCATCGGCACGCGGTGCTGCACGATCAGAACACCGACGCCACGTGGATTGCGCTCCAGCACATCACCGACCCGCAGCCGCGTGTGCAGGTGATCGATTCGGTGCTGTCCGAAGAAGCGGTGATGGGCTTCGAGTACGGTTACGCCACCACCGAGCCGAACTCGCTGGTGCTGTGGGAGGCGCAGTACGGTGACTTCGCCAATGGTGCACAGGTCATCATCGACCAGTTCATCAGCTCCGGCGAGGCCAAGTGGGAGCGCTTCTGCGGGCTGGTGTTGCTGCTGCCGCATGGCTACGAGGGGGCGGGGCCGGAACACTCCTCGGCGCGCCTCGAGCGTTTCCTGCAACTGTGCGCGGAAAACAACATGCAGGTGTGCGTGCCGTCGACGCCGGCGCAGATGTTCCACATGCTGCGGCGGCAGATGCGCCAGTCGTTCCGCAAGCCGCTCATCGTCATGACGCCCAAGAGTCTGCTGAGGCACGAGCTGTCGGTGTCGTCGCTCGAGGATCTCAGCGCTGGCGGCTTCGCGCGCGTGATCGGCGAGGTCGATGATGTGCCCGCGCAGCAGGTGCAGCGGATCGTGTTTTGCAGCGGCAAGGTGTATTTCGATCTGCTGAAGGCGCGCCGCAAGGAGGCGCTGCGCGACGTGGCCCTGGTGCGCATCGAGCAGCTCTATCCCTTCCCGGGCGAAGAGTACCAGGCGATGCTCAACCGCTACCCCAACGCGCGCGAGGTCGTGTGGTGCCAGGAGGAACCGCAGAATCAGGGCGCCTGGTACCAGATCCGTCATCGTCTGCAGGAACTGGTGATGGGACGCCGGCCGGTGTTGTACGCTGGCCGTAGGCCGTCCGCGGCGCCGGCGACAGGTATCGCCAAGATCCACGAAATCGAGCAGCAGACCCTGGTCGCCGCCGCGCTGCATTCGAGCACCACTGAGGAATCCGGGCGCGAGACCACGCGTCTGACGGCCGCTCCCGCGGTGCCAGCGCCGTCCGCGGCCTCTGCGCCGCCTGCCGCGCCCGTGCCGGCGACCCCCATAAGAAGGCGTTCATGACCACCGAAATCCGGGTTCCGCAGCTGCCTGAGTCCATCGCCGACGCCACGCTCGTGACGTGGCACAAGCAACCCGGTGATGCCATCCGCCGCGATGAGAATCTCGCCGATCTCGAGACCGACAAGGTGGTGCTGGAAGTTCCCGCGCCGGCCAACGGCGTGGTGCGCGAGATCCGTGTGCCGAGCGGCGCCGTGGTGACCAGCGGCCAGGTTCTCGCGCTCATCGAGGAGGGCGCCACGGCGGCCGCGGCACCGAAGCCGGCCGGCACTGCGGCCACGGCAGCCGCCGCGAACACGCCACCGGCCGCGGACAGCGACGGCGGCGGCAAGGACGGCGGAAAGGACGCCAGCAAGTTGAGTCCTTCGGTACGGCGGCTGGTCGAGGAGAACCACCTCGATCCGTCCGCGATCCCGGCCTCGGGACGGGATGGCAGGCTGACCAAGTCCGACGTGGTGGGTTTTCTGGGCAAACAGCCGGCGCAGGCCACGCCACGCACCGCGGGCGCACCGGCGCCCGCTGCCCCCGCCACGCCCCGGCCCGCCGCACCGGCCGGCGCGCGCGCCGAGCAACGGGTTCCCATGACGCGCCTGCGTGCCCGCATCGCGCAGCGTCTCATCGAGGCGCAATCGACCCAGGCTCTGCTGACGACGTTCAACGAGGTGGATCTGAGCGCCACACAGGAACTGCGCGCGCGCTACAAGGAGCGCTTCGAGAAGGAGCACGGCGTGAAGCTGGGCTTCATGTCGTTCTTCGTGAAGGCCTCGATCGAGGCGCTGAAGAAGTTTCCGGTGCTGAACGCCTCGGTCGACGGCAGCGACATCGTCTATCACGAGTACTACGACGTTGGCGTCGCCGTGTCCACCGACCGCGGCCTGATCGTGCCGATCGTGCGCGACGCTGACGCCAAGAGCTTTGCGGCGATCGAGAAGGAGGTGGCCGACTACGCACGCAAGGCACGCGAGGGTTCACTCGCCATCGAGGATCTGACCGGTGGCACTTTCACGATCACCAACGGCGGCGTGTTCGGTTCGCTCATGTCGACACCGATCGTCAACGCGCCGCAGAGCGCGATCCTCGGTATGCACAAGATCCAGGAGCGGCCGATGGTGCTCGGCGGGCAGATCGCGGCACGGCCGATGATGTATCTGGCGGTGACCTATGATCACCGCATCATCGACGGTCGCGAAGCGGTGCAGTTCCTGGTCGCGATCAAGGAAGCTCTGGAAGATCCGGGACGGATGCTGCTGGGGATCTGATCCGCACATGAAGAACGACGA
>CATPBQ010000188.1 GCA_955652795.1 uncultured Steroidobacteraceae bacterium
CTGGTGCGGACGCGGCGCGGGCTTACCTGGCTCGCACGAGCCGGTCGTGTACCAGTACGCCGAGGTGACCCACCAGCAGCAGGACTGCGGCGAGCATCGATGACACGATCAATTCCATGAATGCAAGGCCCTTTCGAGTCTGTCCGGGTGCGCAGTCTACGCACTCGTCGTTGCGCGCGAGTGACCGAGCGCAGTCAATGGTGACACATCACTCACTTTTCAACAGACTCCGGCTCCTTGTGGGCACGCGTGGCTCACCCCTTCGAGAGAGGCCGGTGCGTCAACTGATGGAACCGGGCTTGCGCAGCATCTTGCCGATGTCGGCGACGTGGGCCTCCTCGGCGGCAATCTGCGCGCGCGCGTATTCCTCGAGCATGACGTTGCGGTCGGCCACCGCCGCCAGGAGCTTGCGGTACTCGGTGAGTCCTTCCTGCTCGTGCGTGAGCGCCTCGCGCAGAATCTCATCGACGTTGTGCTTGTGCGTTTCAAGCAGCGGGCCAATCTTCAAGGACGGGTGACCGGCGAGATTGGTGATGTGTTCGCCGGCCTGAACCGCGTGCGCCTGGGACTCATCGGCCTGAGCGCGCAGCCACGCGACGATCGGGATGCGGTTGTGGCCGAAGATCATGAAACTGTAGTGCAGATAGCGCACCAGCCCCGCCAGCTCGAGCTCGAGAATGCGGTTGAGGGTTGCGACCACCTTGGTGATTTCAGCGGTGCTGAGTTCAGAGGCCATGAGGATCTCCTCAGAAGGCGTGCGCGCCGATGTTAAGCCATGCGGTGGTGTATCGTACACGTCCACGCGGATCTATCGGGAGCGCACATCATGAGCGGCTTTTACGATATTGCGGTCCGTAGGATCGACGGCACGGAGGACCTGTTGGGAACGCTGCGGGGCAAGGTAACGCTCGCGGTGAATGTCGCCAGCCGCTGCGGCCTGACGCCGCAGTATGCCGCTCTGGAGCAGCTGCACCGCGAGCTGCGGGAGGAGAACTTCACCGTGGTGGGTTTCCCCTGCAACCAGTTCGCCGCGCAGGAGCCCGGGAGCGAAGCGGAAATCTCCGCCTTCTGCCGCACCCACTACGACGTGAGCTTCCCGCTGAGCGCGAAGCTCGAGGTGAACGGCGCCCACCGCCATCCGGTCTACCGCTTCCTCATCTCTGAGGAGCGTGGCATCGCCGGGGACATCAGCTGGAACTTCGAGAAGTTCCTCATCGGCCGCGATGGCCGGGTTCTGAAGCGCTACCCACCGGAAACCAAACCCCAGGACAGCGGTGTCCTGCAGGACATCGCCGAGGCGCTGTAGCGGTCCGGTCATGCCCGACTTCGACTTCGCCATTCTGGGCGCCGGTGCGATGGGCTCGATCGTCGGGGGCCACCTGGCGCGCGCCGGTCACTCGGTCGCGATGCTGGCGCGCGGTGAGCGCGCGCAGCAGCTCGAGCGGCACGGGCTCACGATCAAGGGGCTGGTGGCGTTTACCACGCCGGTGGCCACGCTGCGCGAGCCCGCGGCCCTCAAGAGTGCCGGCGCACTGATCGTCGCCACGAAAACGCCCGGTACCGCCGCGGCGCTCGCGGCGCTGCGGCATGCGGACTTCGGGGTCACGCTGTCGATTCAGAACGGGCCGCTGAAGAACGAGTTGCTCGCGCAGGCGTTCGGCAAGGAACGGGTGCTGGGCGCGCTCGCCGACACCAGCGGCGAGCTGCTGCCCGATGGAGCCGTGCTGTTCACGCGCAACGTGAACATACTGGTGGGCGAGCTGAGCGGCGGCGACAGTCCCCGCGCACAACGCCTGGCACGCACGCTCGACACTTCAGGCGTGCGCGCCGCCGCCACCCCCGAGATCCTGACGCTCGAGTGGTCGAAATTCTGCGCCTGGGCAGGATTCATGGCGCTGTCGGTGACCACGCGTGCGCTCACCTGGAAGTATCTGCTGGACCCGGACTGCGCCCTGGTGCTCGCGCGCCTGGTGCGCGAGATGGGCGTGCTGGCGCGCGCACTCGGCATCGGCTTAAGTGACCGCTCGATCCTGCCGGTCGCGAGCCTCTGCGCCGGCCCCGAGGCGCAGGCGGTAGCGGCCATCATGAAGGCCGGGCGCGAATATCGGGCGAATGCGCCGGGCCACCGCATGTCCTCGCTCCAGGACCTGGAGGCGGGCCGACCGCTCGAGGTGAACGAGACCCTCGGCTACGCGAGCGCCAGGGCGCGCGAGCTCGGGCTCACGCTGCCCCTGCTGGAGGGTTTTGCGCTGCTCATCGCCGGCCTTGATCGCGCGCAGCGCGACGTGGTACCGGCTGAAGCGGCTTAAGGTCCGCTCGCGAGCCCACGATACTCGAGCAGCGGGGCGATCTCGGGCGCATGCCCGTAGAAGTTGCGAAACAGTACCTGCGGGTCCTCGCTGCGGCCGCGCGACAGCACCTGCGTGCGCAGGTAATCCCCGTTCGCGCGCGTAAGTCCCCCGTGGGTGTGAAACCACTGTCCGGTGTCCCGCGCCAACACCTCGCTCCACAGGTAGGCGTAGTAGCCGGCCGAATAACCGCCCGCGAAAACGTGCGCGAAGTACGTCGAGTGGTAGCGCGGCGGCACCGGGGCATAGTCGAGGCCGCTGTCCTTGAGCGCGGCCTGCTCGAACGCGGGCACCTCCTCGGCGCTGGGCGCCTGGGCGGCGCCGATCTGGTGCCAGGCCTGATCGAGCAGCGCTGCAGCGAGGTATTCGGTGGTGGCGTAGCCCTGGTTGAAGTTCTGCGCCGCCAGTACCTTGTCGAGGAGCTCGCGTGGCATCGGCTCGCCGCTCTGGTAGTGGCGGGCGTAATGCGCGACCACGCGCGGCTCGCGCGCCCACATCTCGTTGTACTGCGAGGGGTACTCGACAAAGTCGCGCGGCACCGCAGTGCCGGCGAGCTTCGGGTAACGCACGCTCGACAGCATGCCGTGCAGCGCGTGACCGAACTCGTGGTACATCACCGTGACTTCATCGAAAGTGAGCAGCACCGGCTGGCCGGCCTGGGGCTTGGGGATGTTCAGGTGATTGGCCACCACCGGCTTGTGATGCAGCAGCTTCGACTGCTCCACGTAGGCACCCATCCACGCCCCGCCCTGTTTGTTGTCGCGTGCGAAGTAGTCGGCGAGGAACAGCGCGAGCGGCTGGCCGTCGGCGTCGAATACCTCGAATACCCGCACGTCCGGCTGGTAGACGGGCAGGTCCCGGCGCTCCTTGAAACTGAGCCCATAGAGCTCGTGCGCGGCGTAGAACACACCGTCCAGCAGCACGTGATCGAGCTCGAAGTACGGCGCGACGCGCGCCTGATCGAAATCGTAGCGAGCCTTGCGCACCTGCTGCGCATAGAAC
>CATPBQ010000189.1 GCA_955652795.1 uncultured Steroidobacteraceae bacterium
CGCGACGAGCACATGCGCGTGCGCTTCGGTGAGGTGCTCGAGCAGGCCGCGAGCGGCGGGCTGGCCAGCTGGGCGGACGGTCCGCGGCGGCGCCTGAGCCTCATCCTTCTGCTCGATCAGTTCCCGCGCAACATGTTCCGCGGCAGCGTGCGCGCCTTCGCCTACGACGCCCAGGCGCTCGCACTCACGCTCTCGGGCATGCAGTCAGGCGCTGACGCCGCGCTCGATGCGGTCGAGCGGATGTTCTTCTACATGCCGTTGCAGCACGCCGAGAGCCCGGAGGTACAGGACGAATCGGTTGCCGCCTACCGGCGCCTGCTCGCCGAGGCGCCCCCGGAACTGCGCGGACCCTTTGCCGGGGCGTCGCGTTCGGCCGAGAATCACCGCGCGATCATCGAGCAGTTCGGCCGCTTTCCTCACCGTAACCGGGTGCTCGGCCGCGCGAACACGCCCGCAGAAGAACAGTGGCTGCGCAAGGGAGGCGAGCACTTCGGTCAGTGATCGCTCGCGAGGCGCTCGAGAGTGCGGATACGCCGCTCGAGCTCGCGCCGGGCTTCGAGCAGCTCCAGCGCCAGCGCCGCGCCGCTGACATTCACCCCCAGATCGTGCATCAGCCGGCCGACGACACGCAGGCGCGGGAGCGCCGTGGCCGGAATCTGCCACTGGTCGGGGGGGATTTCGCGCGCCGCAACGACACCGAGCTCGGCGAGCTCCCTCACCGCACCCAGATCAAGCCTGCACAGCTGGCAGATCTCGGTCGCGGCAATCCAGTCACCTTCGTCCAGCACATGAGCTTCAAGCCGATGAGTCACCCGTACCATGCTTCACCCCGACAGGTTCGCGCGCGGATCGAAGTTGAGCTTGCTGCGCATCTCCTCATACAACGCCTTCGCTTGCGGTGAGTTCGCGGGCGGCAGCACCACCTTCAGTTGCACATACTGATCTCCGGCGGGTTGCCCGGGCAGGCCGCGGCCGCGCAGGCGCAGCTTCTGACCGGACTGGGCACCGGCGGGAATGTGCATCTCGACCGTGCCGCCCAGTGTCGGCACCGTAACCGAGGCCCCGAGCGCTGCTTCCCACGGCGCGACCGGGAAGGTGAGTGTCACATCGCGCCCCTCGAGCTGAAACAGCCGGTGCGGCTGGATGTGCACCTCGAGATACAGATCGCCCGCTTGACCTGCGCCGGTTGCCGGTTCGCCCTGGCCGGCGAGCCGGATCAGCTGCCCCTCGGCGACGCCGGCCGGAATGGTGACGCGCACGGTGTGCGTACGTAACTGCACCGAGCCATCGGGTTTCACTTCGGGGCGCCGCAGCTCGAGCGTGCGCGTCGTGCCGCGGTAGGCCTCCTCCAGATCGATGCCGACGCGCGCGTGATGATCGCGCCCGGCGCCGCGACCGGCCGTCGCGAACGGCGTGCCGCCACCGAACAACGAGGAGAAGAAATCGCTGAAGTCCTGCTCGTGAAACGCGCCATCCTCCGCCGCACCGGCGCGGCTGCGTCCCGCCCGGCCCGCTCCGCGCCTGGCGCCTCCGGGACGCGCCGCGCCGCCGGAGAACTCGAAGCCGCTGCCCCAGTCCGGGGGCGGCCGGAACTGCTCGCCGGCTTTCCAGTCGGCGCCGAGCTGGTCATACGCCGCGCGCTTCTGGGGGTCCTTCAGCACCTCGTATGCCTCCTGCATCTCCTTGAAGCGCGCCTCCGCGTTCGGCTCCTTGCTCACGTCGGGGTGGTACTTGCGCGCCAGCCGCCGGTAGGCGGTCTTGATCTGATCCGCGCCTGCCGCTCGCTCCACGCCCAGGACCTTGTAGTAGTCACGGAATTCCATGTTCGCCCTGAGCCGGTTGCGACGTGCCGCGCGGGAAGAGGATTCTAAGCTGCGCACCCTCGCGGTGCGTAAACGCCTGACCCGGCACCATCGTGATGCACGGCGCCCGTCGCGGGCTCGCGGCGCGCGGGCGCGCTCATTGTCCTGGCGGGGCACGGAACTTGCTCTAACGACGCAGGCGGCAACGGAGGGTGGCCCCCAGATGCGCTTGTCCCGACCCCCGCCCCTGAGAAACCTGCGGGCGTTCTGCGCGGCGGCGCGCCAGGGCAGCTTCAAGTTCGCCGCCGACGAGTTGTGTCTGACACCCTCGGCCGTGAGCCACCAGATGAAGGAACTCGAGGCGGCCCTGGGGGTTCGCCTGTTCGAGCGCAAGACGCGCTCGCTGGAGCTGACCACCGTGGGTCTGCGCCTGCTGGAGGAAGTGGAGCCGCTGCTCGAGGCGCTCGACAGTGCCCTGGCGCAGCTCGCGCGAAGCAACGGCCGGCAGTCGCTGCGCGTGCGGCTGCCGGCGTTGTTTGCGAGTGAGCTGTTCATTCCGCGCCTGGCGAGCTTCTGTGAGACGCATCCGCTGATCGACGTGCAGCTGGATACGCACGATCCGCGCCCGACGAGCCATCCGGCCACCGCGGATGTCTCCATCCTGCTCACCGACTCGGCGCCGCCGGGATTGAAGAGCGTGCGGCTGTTCTCCAGTGCGCTCGCCGCGGTGTGCGCGCGCGAACACCTCGCCAGCGTCGCACGACTCGGACGCGAGGTATTCGGCGCGCTGGCGTTGATCGTCGACCGCACCCGGCCGTTTGCGTGGGCCAGCTGGGCCGAGGAGGCGGGCCTCGAGACACCGGAACCGAAGCAGGTGATCGAGCTCGACACGATGTCGGCGGTGGTGCGCGCGGCGGAGCGCGGCCTAGGGATCGCGCTGGTGCCCACGCTGTTGTGCGACTCCTGGCTGCGCTCGGGTGCTCTGGTGCGCGTATTTGCGGTGGAGCTCGCCACCCGCGAGGCCTACTACCTGGTCAGCCGGCCGAAGGATGCAGAGCGGCCGCAGGTGAAGGCGCTCACCCATTGGGCGCTCGGGCAGTATCAGCGTGGATGAGACCTCGTCATCCGTCGGGTCAATTCTTTTCGTTTGTCGCCGCGTGCCGGGAGTACGTAACTTGGCACGATGACCGGAGTGGGAGACGGGGTGTCCTATTCGATCCCCCTCGAGCGTATGCCCCGTCTCCCCTCCGATCACCATCTGAAAAAAAAGCGCCGCGAGGCGGGGGAAAATCGCAACGCGGCGCGCAGCAGCGAACACGGGGATTTGTTCGCAGCTGGGCTGGGACGAGCAAAGGCTATGCCAGAGCATGAAACCTAGCTAAAACAGTGGGTTATGGCTTCATGCCCGCCCCTTGGAGGGTGACCTGAATTGTCACTTTGGAGCGGGCCGCAGCCACCCTTGGCCCCGCACGCGGGTCACCCGGCGCACCGCGTCAGGGGCGGCGTACGCTCAGCGCGGCAGGACCGGCACGCAAGGCTGCGACTGTTCTCTGAGCGAATCGCACAGGGCGCGCGCCTGCGCCTCACCGGCCGCGGGGGCCTGCAGCCGATAGAGCTGCCCCGAGGTATCGCTGGCCGCAACGATACGCGGTGCCAGGCCGCCGAGCTGCGCACCAAAACGCCCCTGCAGCCGCCGCCATTCGCGGTCCGCGCTCGCTTCGCTCCCGAACGCGCCGAGCTGCACGCCGTACGAATGGCCACCCGTCCCGGCGGCGCTGTTGCGCTCGCGCGCTGGCGCCCCCTGCGAGGGGTCTGCCCGGATGAGCTGCGCGAGCACCGCAGGTTCCGCGGCGCTCGGGTGCACGGCGGGCGGCGCCGTCGCGGTCGCGAGCTGCAACGCGCGCACGCCGGAGGGCCCCTGAGGCGCACCCCCCGGCTGTGCAGGGGTCTGCGGCGCGAGGCGCGGCGCGGATCCAAGGGCGAAGGCCTCGATGCGGATGCGCGCTTCCTCGGACCATTTCCCGCTCGGGTGCTCGGCCAGGAACGTCCGGTAAGCCTCCGCGGTTGCGACTGTGCCCGCCTGCACCCAGTCGCGCTCTTCCGCGAGCTGCGCGAGCCGCGCGCGCGCCTGGACGGCGAGCTCGCTCTCGGGATGCTGTTCGACGAAGCGTCCGTATGCCTCGCGGGTGTCGGCGGCTTCCGCGGAACGCCAGTCCTGCTGCTCGCGGCTGCACCCCGCCGCCAGGGTCGCGAGAACCGCGATCAGGGCGACTCTTCCTGCATGGAATGTGATCATGATCGGCATCCTCAGGCGGCGCACGTTACGTATTATGACCGCGGCGCACCCAGGGAGCACCGGATGAGTGGGACATTCACGCGCAGACTGATCGATCAGATCGGTGATTCGCCGACCTTTGTCGCCGAGGGGTCCCGTCTGACCGGCGATCTGGAGACGCCGGGTCCGCTGGTGATGTGCGGGGTCGTTCGCGGCGATGGCCGGGTCGGCGGCGCGCTGCGCATGTCCGTGACGGCGGAATGGCACGGGGAGATTCACGCGCTCGCGGCCGTGATCGCCGGCACGATCTCCGGCAAGCTCGTGGTCGAGAACAAGCTCGAGGTCGGCGCTACGGCGGTGATTCGGGCCGACATCGTCGCGGGCAGCATCGCGGTCGCCAAGGGCGCCATCATCGACGGCGTCATGACCGTGACCAGCGGCAAGCCGGTGGTGCAGTTCGAGGAGAAGCGCGGCGCACGTCGACGCACCTAGGTCGTCTCGCGCAAGCCAACCTCGGGGGCGCCCGGCGCCGGTTGCGCTGCGCCGCCGGGGCCGAGCTGCGCCAGGATGCGCCGCTCGATCCACGTCGGACCGGTGAGCTGCCGGAAAAATCCGCAGTGACCACCGTACCGTGCAACGGTGATCGACAGGGCTTGCGGTCGCGCGAGGCGCGCCAGGCCGCCGAAGGGGATGATCGGGTCGTCGCGGGATATCAGGATGCTAGCCGGCACTTCGAGCCGCGCCAGGCGAGCGCCGGTGATGGCGTAACCGTTCAGATAGTCGTCCAGGGTTGGAAACTCGGTGTGGCTGCGCACCAGTTCCGCAGTCATGCGGCGCAGATCGCGCAGCCGCGCCAGGTCGCTGAAATCGTAGCTGTCGGGCCAGGCCGCCTGTTTCTTGCGCAGCGAGCGCAGCCACTTGCGCACGAAGTAGCGCTGGTAGCCCGGCAAGCCCCGCTGCAGCGCCGTGAGGGTCTCGTCGGGATCGAGTACCGGTGACACCGCAATCACCCGGGCGAGCTCGAGCCCGGCCTCACGCGCCTGCGCCGCCACGCGCAGCACGAAATTACCGCCGAGCGAGAAACCCACGAGCTGCAGCGCTGCGCCCGCGAAGCGCTGTTGCAGGGCGCGCACCGCGCCGATCACTTCCGGCAGGCGGCAGGAATGGAACAGCTCGCGATTGAGGTGATGCGTGTCGCCGTGATCGCGCAGGTTGAGCCGCACCACCTCGAAGCCCTGCGCGAACAGCAGTTGCGCCAGCGACAGTACGTACAGCGATTCGGCGCTACCCTCCCAGCCGTGCAGCAGCACCACCGGATGGCCGCTGGCGTGCGCCGGACTCGACAGGAAGCCCTGCAGCCGCACGCCCGCGCCGCAATCGAGCAGCAGCTCGCGCTGCGCAGCCAGCAGCGGCGCGGCAGCGCGCAGGATGCGGCGGCGGCGCCAGGCGGTGCTCGCCAGCATGGACTGCAGGTGAGGGTTGCGTAACCAGCGTGGCGGCCGGAAGTCCTCGTCAACGGACTGCACGGGGGTGGATCGTGCAGCTCAGTGCACGTCAGTGCACGCGGATTTCGACGCGGTTATTGGCACTGGCGGCGCGGTTCCAGTCGCCCGCGGTGAGCTCGCTGACCACCGGCGGATACGGCGCCAGCACGCTCCCGGCGTCGCCCCCGGCCACCTGCACCTGGAGTGCCCCGTGGGTGGAGCTGCGGATGTCGCCGATGAGGTTGGCGAGCGCGAGCGGCGTGCGCTGGGTGCTCGAGAGCGCATCGTCCGAAGGGTTACCGACCACGTCGCACTTGGAAAACGGCGTCTCCTCCGGCGCCAGGGAATACCCGTCCAGCGCGTTACCGACGAGGCAGAAGCGTCCCGCAAACGTCCTGATCTCCACGACGCCGGTCACCTTCTGCCGCGCCAGCCGGTAGAGGAGTTTGCCGATGAGCTCGAGTCGCGGGCCGCCGAGCGCGTCGGCCCCGTATGGCACCGGTAGCACCAACGGCTTGGTGTCGCTCGGGATGACCGTCCCGGGTGCGGGCGCGGAAGACTGCGGCGGGGAAGACTGCGCCGCTCCCGCAGGCGTCGCCTCCGCAGCACCGGCCGGCGCCACCGCCGCCGGCGCCTGCGTGTCCTGATGCTCCAATTGCGTCAGTTGGATCGTGAGAGCGTCGAGTGTTCTCACGGTGCGCCACCACAGCGCGGTGCTCACGAGTGCCATGGCGAGCGCCGCGCACGCGACCCACCACGCCCACGGTGCAGCGGCGGCGCGCGGCGGCGGCGCGCCCGCCTCGGGCAGTGGCGGCAGTGATTCGAGCAGCAGCGCGCGCACCTCCCCGGTGATGCGATCGGTCTGGGTGTCGACGCCGGCAACGAGGGCGCGGCGCAGCTCCGCGAAATGCTCCCGCAGCGCGCTGTCGGTGAGCGGCTTGGACGGCACGGCGACGTCGGGCTCCCCCGGCACCCCTTCCATGCGCACGTTCAGCGGCGTGAAGGTCGACTGCTCCGAAGAGCGACGGTCGGGAACCAGGTGCAACTGGTACAGCACCTTGGAAACGTCGGTCGGCTTGATCTGCTTGGGCAGCACGCCCACCGCGCCGAGCGCGCGTGCCTGACCCAGATACAGCTCACCCTCCTGGGAGGTGTACATCAATATCGGGATGGTGGCGGTGCGCGCGTCGTTCTTGATGGCCTGCACGGCCTGAAACCCGTCCATGCCCGGCATCAGGTGATCCATGAAGATCACGTCGGGCCGGTTGCTGCTCAAGTACTCGATTGCCGCCTCGGCGCTCTCCGCGCTGTCGACGTCGATGTCGTACTTCTCCAGGGCGCGGGCAAGAAACAGGCGCGCGGTCTTCGAGTCGTCCACGATCAACGCCCGTTTTGCGCCCATGCTCCGCTCCCAGCGCCGCGCCCGGCATCTCCGAAAGTGTAGCTCAGAACCCCCCGCGTTCCACTGGTGTCGCGGAGCGAAGACGACTGTGGGATCAGATGAGGACTTGCGGGATCACGCCGGGACGCGCGGTACGCGGCGCAGCGCGCAGCTCGCCGTAGAGTTCGGCCAGGCGCCGGGCCATCGCGGCCGATGACCAGTTACGCGCGTAGGCGCGGCCGCGCGCCGCGAGCTCCGCGCGCAGTCCCGCGTCGCTGAGCACGCGCACCACTGCTGCGGCGAATGCGTGCTGTTGCTCCGGCACGATCAGCGCACCGCAGCCGGGCAGCAGGATCGAACGCGTGCCGAGCTGCGCGGTCGAGACCACCGGTGCCCCCTGGGCCATGGCCTCGAGCAGCACCAGCCCCTGAGTCTCGGTGCGCGATGCAAACACGAACACATCCGCCGCCGCGTAACAATCGAGCAGCGCCGAATCGCGCTCCAGGTACCCGGCAAAGTGCACCCGGGCGTCGAGCCCGAGATGCGCCACCTGTTGCCGCAGCGGTTCGCGCGCCGGACCTTCACCGGCGATCACCAGCAGCGCCTCGGGCACGCAGGTGAGCACCTCGCGGAAGACCTGCACCAGGAAGCCGATGTTCTTCTCGTGCGCGACCCGCCCGATGTAGGTGACCAGCGGGCGTTGCGCGTCGATGCCGGCGCGGGCGCGAAACGCGCGACCGTCGCCGGCGCGGAAGCGATCCGCCGCGAGCCCGGTCGGCAGTACGTGGATGGGAGTGGTGACTCCGTAGCCGGTCAACACTTCGCGCATCGGCTCGGAGGGCGCGATCAGGGCCTGCACGGCCGCGCACTGTGAGCGCGTGAAGCTGCGCGCCAGGTGCCTGCTCAGGCGTCGCGGCAGCACCGGCAGGTAGTGATGCAGGTACTCTTCGAAAAACGTGTGATAGGTCGCGATGCACGCAATGTGGGCGCGCCGCGCAAAGCGCACCCCGGCGTAGTGCGCGACGAAGGGCGTGTGGATGTGCACCAGATCGAACTCGCTCCCCGGCAGGGCATCGAGCACACGCGTCAGGGCGCGCCAGCGCATGCGGCGGTCTTCCGGATCACGCGGCACGCGTGCCGCCGGCACGCGCAGCACGCCTGGCTCCTCGGGCGCGGCCTCGGGCGCTGAGTCGTAGCGCGGCGCCACCAGATGCGTGTCCACGCCGTGGTGGGCGAGGTCCTGACGAAACGTGCGGATGGAAGTGGAGACGCCGTTGACGCGTGGAAAGTAGACGTCGGAGATGAACAGCACGCGCACGCGCTAGCAGCCGCAATTCCGCACCACGCCAGTTTACCCGACGGACATGGCCAGCTGCGCCAGCGCGGCGCCGATCCCCGCCCCGGCGAGCACATCCGAGGGGTAGTGCAGGCCCAGAACCACGCGCGAGCCGCCGATCAGTGCCGCCAGCGGCAGCAGCACCCAGCCGAGCTCGGGAAAGTGCCAACTCGCCTGCCACGCGAACGACACGGCGTGCAGGGTATGACCGGAGGGGAAGCTGTAGCGATCGAGCGGCGCCGCCGCCGGATCGATCGCCGTATGAGTGATGAA
>CATPBQ010000190.1 GCA_955652795.1 uncultured Steroidobacteraceae bacterium
CGGACGAGCACGTCACGGTTCTATCGGGCAGCCTCTCGCTCGGCATGGGCGACAAGCTGGATGAGGCCCAGGCGAAGACTCTGACGGCCGGCGGCTACGTGGTCGCACCCGCAAACATGCATCATTGGGCGTTCACCCAGACGGGTGCCGTGATACAGATCCATCTGAATGGGCCTTTTGGAATCACGTACGTCAACCCGGCCGATGATCCAAGCAAGAAGGCCGCCAGCGCCAAGTGATCAAGCGGGCGGACGAAGTGTGAGGTTGTCGCGCACTACGCGTCGGGCACCAGTTTCTCGCTCACCATGGTGAGCACGTCGTAGTTCGCGACCGCCTCGCCGTTCTGGTTGGTGATGGCGGTGTCCCAGCGCACCTCACCGTAGCCCGCGCCCGCGCGCAGGGATTTCTCCTTGCAGGTGAGACGCACCTTGATGCGGTCACCTGGCTTCACCGGCTTGATGAATCGCAGGCCATCGATACCGTAGTTGGCGAGCACCGGGCCGTAGGGCGGATCGACGAACAATCCGGCCGCCGCCGACACCAGGAAGTAGCCGTGCGCGACGCGACCGCCGAAGAGCGGATTGCGGGCGGCCTGCGCCTCGTCCATGTGCGCGTAGAACCGATCGCCCGAAATTTCCGCGAAGCGCTCGATGTCCGCGACCGTGACCTCGCGCTCCGCGGAGTTGAAGGTATCGCCGATCGCAAGTTGCGCGAAGGGTTTGCGGAACGGGTGCGCGCCGGGGTCGAGCTCGCGCGCGCCCTTCAGCCAGCGCCCGGTCACCGCCGTGATGACATCCGGCGTGCCCTGCACGGCGGTGCGCTGCATGTAGTGCATCACGCCGCGGATGCCGCCCATTTCCTCGCCGCCGCCGGCGCGCCCGGGACCGCCGTGCACCAGGTGCGGCAGTGGCGAGCCGTGCCCGGTGGACTCCTTGGCGCAGTGCCGGTTCACGACCACAATACGGCCGTGATACGGCGCAAGCCCCAGTACCAGCCGCGCCGCGATCGCATCGTCGGCGCTGAAGATCGAGCCGACGAGACTGCCGCCGCCGCGCCGGGCGAGGGCGATGGCATCCTCGAGCGTGTCATAGGGGACGAGCGTGCACACCGGACCAAAGGCCTCAACCGAGTGAATCGCGCGGGCGCTGCCCACATCGCGGCAATACAACAAGGTGGGAGACATGAACGCGCCGCGGTCAGCATCGGCACCCACGGGCTGCGCCTTGCCGGCATCGCCGTACACGACTTCCGCCTCGCGCTTGAGCTTGCCCAGCTGCTCCAGGACCTCGCGTCGCTGGCTCAAGGAGGCCACGGGGCCCATGCGGACTTTTTCCAGGCGCGGATCACCGACAACGACTTTGCCGAGAGCGGTCCGCAGGGCGTCGAGGACATCCGTGACGCGCCCCGTGGGCACGATCGCCTTTCTGATTGCGGTGCACTTCTGCCCCGCTTTCACCGTCATCTCGCGCGCCACTTCGCGCACGAACAGCTCCAGCTCCGGCGTGCCGGCCGCGGCATCGGGACCCAGGACCGAGGAGTTGAGCGAATCGGTCTCCGAGATGAAGCGCACCGAGTTGGCGCTCACTACCGGATGCTGGCGAAGCTTGAGCGCCGTAGCCGCAGATCCGGTGAACGACACCAGGTCCTGGCAGGTGAGGTGCTCGAACAGATCCCCCACGCCTCCGCAGATGAGCTGCACGGCGCCTTCCGGCAGGATCGCAGACTCCACGATCCGCCTGAACACGCGTTCGGTGAGGTAACAGGTCTGCGAGGCCGGTTTCACGATCGCCGGCACGCCGGCGAGCAGCGTCGGCGCCAGCTTCTCCAGCATGCCCCACACCGGGAAGTTGAACGCGTTGATGTGCACCGCGGCACCCTCGAGCGGCACGCAGATGTGCTGGCCCACGAAAGTCCCGGTCTTCGACAGCGCTTCCACGCCGCCATCGACGTACACGCGGCTGTTGGGCAGCTCGCGCGTGCCCTTGCTCGCGTACACGAACAGCGTGCTGATGCCGCCGTCGATGTCGATCCAGGAGTCGCCCTTGGTGGCACCGGTCGCGTAGGACAGCGTGTAGAAATCGTCCTTGTGCTCGGTAAGAAACCTGGCCAGCGTCTTGAGGAGCGCCGCGCGCTCGTGGAACGTGAGCTTGCGTAAGTTGTGTCCCCCGACCTCGCGCGCGTGCTCGAGCATCGCACGTGAATCGAGCCCGTCCGCGGTGGCGTTGGCGATGACCTCACCCGTGGTGGCATCGCGCAGGGCAACGCCGTGTCCGGCGCCCGCCCACCACTTGCCGGCAACAAAACTCTGAAGCTGCATGGTGCTCATTCCCCGCTTACGACCTGCCCGTCAATGCGGTAGGAGCGTCCGCGAAACAGCGCAATGCGCTCGCCGCGCTGGTTGGAAACGGTGATCTCGTAGATGCCATTGCGCTTGGTACGCCACAGCTCGCTCGCCTCGGCTGTGAGTTCATCGCCCGCCCGGGCCGCCGCCAGAAAATCAATCGTGGCCGCGGCAGCCACGGTGCTCTCATTGTGCGAGTTGCAGGCAAACGCAAACGAGCTGTCGGCGAGCGCGAAGACGATACCGCCATGACAGAGCCCATGGCCATTGAGCATGTCCGCACGCACCGTCATGGCAACCCGCGCCCACCCGGGGCGCACGCCCGTAATACGCATGCCGAGCGCCTGGGAGGCGCGATCGCGCTCGAACAGCCCCGCGGCCGCGCGCTCCGCCCGGCGCTGCGCCCCGCTGACCGTGTCCGGTGGAACACCCATGGCGGGAGGACTTCAGCGTCCGGTGAAGCGCGGCGCGCGCTTCTCGGCGAAGGCTGCGACCCCTTCCGCGTAATCCATGCTGTGACCGAGCTCGCCCTGGTAGTCGCGCTCGATATCCAGCTGCTGCGGCAGCGTACGGCTCAACCCCTCATAAATGGCCTGTTTGGTTCGCGCGAGCCCCCGGGTCGGTGCGACGGCGAGTTGCCGCGCCAGATCCTCGACCACCGAGGTGAGTTCACCGTCGTCGACGCAACGCCAGATCAGCCCCCAGGAAGCGGCCTGCTCAGCGCTGAGCTTCTCGCCGAGCAAGGTGAGCCCGAGCGCGCGCGCCGTGCCGATGAGGCGTGGCAGAGTCCAGGTGCCCCCCGAATCGGGCACCAGACCGAGCTTCGAGAAGGCCTGAACGAAGCTCGCCGAGCGTGCGGCGATCACCAGATCACAGGCGAGCGCAATATTGGCGCCGGCGCCGGCCGCCACGCCGTTGACCGCCGCGATCACCGGCATCGGCAGGCAACGCAGGGCGAGCACCAGCGGCTTGTAGTTCTTCTCGATCGATGCGGCCAGATCAGGCGGCGCACCCCCGGGCGCGACCGCCCGATCGTTAAGATCCTGACCGGCACAGAAGCCCCGCCCCGCTCCGGTTATCACCAGCACCCGGGCGGCGGAGTCTTTGAGGGATACCAGTGCGGCGCGCACCTCGGCATGCATCTCGGTGTTGAAGCTGTTCAGGCGCTCCGGCCGATTGAACCTCAGGCGGGCAACTCCGTCGGCCGTCTCGAACACAATGTTCTGGTAGCTCACGTCGAACTCCGCTGACCGTTAGCAACTCTTGCAGCGCTGCGGCGCGCAACGCCGCAGTCACTTCTCGTCGTAATCGAGCTCGAGCGAGGGTGTCTTGACGCGCGACTGACAAGCCAGCACGTATCCTTGCTCCAGTTCCCAGTCCTCCAGCGCATAGTTCTGCGCCATTTCCACTTCACCGCGAACCACTTTGGTGCGGCACGTGGAGCACACACCGGCGCGGCAGGAGAACGGCAGCTCGATGCCGGCACGTGCGGCGGCGTCTAACACCGTTTCGTCGTCCATTTTCATGGCAAAGGCGCGGCGCCGGCCGTCCATGAGAATCGTGACTTCGGCTTCTCCTGCAGCCGGCCCCGCTGCCTCTGCCGCCGCGGCACTGTGGGCCCGCGCCTGAGCGCCGTGGCGGGCGGCGTCGCCTGGCGTGGTCGCAACCGTGAAATGCTCGGCGTGCACCCGGGCGCTGTC
>CATPBQ010000191.1 GCA_955652795.1 uncultured Steroidobacteraceae bacterium
ACGCCCTGACCCTCACCAAGGCCGGCCAGCACCTGCTGCCGGCGGTGGTGAAGTCCTTCGACCGGCTCGAGTACGCGCTCGACGACATCTGCAACGAGGGCGCGCCCGGTCAGCGCACGCTGCGCGTGCAGATGCCGCCGAGCTTTGCGGTGCAGCTGGCGGTGCCGATCCTGCGCGACTTCCGCCGCGCGAGCACGGAGGTGGACATCGACCTCATCAGCCCCTACGGGGTCGGGCCGCCGCTCGGGGACGTAGACGTGGCGGTGGTCTATTCCAGGCCCACCGTGACCGATCTGGTGACCGATCTGCTGTGGCCGGTGCGTCTCTCGATCCTGTGCCATCCCAACATCGCCGCCGCGCACCGCGGCAAGGACCTGGCGGCCTTCATCGAGGCGAACGAGATCGTCCATGTCAGGATCGCGGATCTGCCGCGCCATCAGTTCTGGTCGCAGTTCGTGCGCCAGAACAACCTCACCGGCACTAACATCGAACGCGGTCTGGTGTTCGACACGGCGGTGCTCGCCGTGCAGTACGCGCTCGGCGGCGCGGGGCTGGCGCTGGTCGACACTAACCTGTTTGCGGAAGAGATCGGCGCCGGGCGTCTGGTCAAGCCGTTCGAGGTGACGCTCGATGACGGTTATGGCTACTACCTCATCACGCACCCGGAAGGCCTGGGCGATACGGCGATCGCGCTGTTCCGCTCCTGGCTGATCGAGCGATTCGGAACGCGCACGGTGAGCGCGAGTCCGCCCGTGCAGCTGGCCGTGTCCAACGAGTGATGTGAGGAGAGGAGGGTCCGTGAAGAGCGACGCGAGGGTGGTGGTGGTCGGCGGCGGAGTGGTCGGCGCGAGCGTCCTGTATCACCTCACCAAGGCGGGCTGGAAGGATGCGCTGCTGATCGAGCGCGGCGAACTCACCTGCGGCTCGACCTGGCATGCGGCCGGGGGCATGCACACCATCAACGGAGATCCCAACGTCGCCAAGCTGCAGCAGTACACCATCAATCTCTACAAGGAACTGGAGCGGATCTCCGGACAGTCGTGCGGCATGCACGTCACCGGCGGCCTGATGCTGGCCGGCACCCGCGAACGCCTCGATTGGCTGAAAATGACCAAGGCGCGCGGTCGCTATCTGGGCATGGAGCTCGAGCTGATATCGGTTGACGAAGCGGCGAGGCTGTTCCCGCTGATGAACAAGGAGCACTTCGTCGGTGCGCTGCTCGATCCGATCGAGGGCCACGTGGATCCTTATGGGGTCACGCACGCCTACGCCAAGGCGGCGCAGCTCGGCGGCGCGCAGATCGTGCGCCACACGCGCGTGCTGGAGCTGCAGGCGCGCCGCGACGGCTCCTGGGAGGTGATCACGGAAGCCGGCAACGTGCACGCGGAGCACGTGGTGAATGCGGGCGGCCTGTGGGCGCGCGAAGTGGGGCGCATGGTGGGACTGGAGTTGCCGATCCTGGCGATGGAGCACCAGTACCTGATCACCGAGGACATTCCCGCGCTCAAGGGCCAGAAGGAGCAGCTGCACTGCATCGACTTCGAAGGTGAGATCTACACGCGCCAGGAACGCGGCGGCATGCTGCTGGGGACCTATGAACGTGCCGGTGTGCCATGGTCGCCGCGCGAGACGCCCTGGGACTTTGTCCAGAGCCTGCTGCCCAATGACCTGGAGCGCATTGCTCCGAGTCTGGAGGTGGGCTTCCAGCATTTCCCGGCGCTCGGCGAAGTGGGCATTCGCAAGGTGGTCAACGGTCCGTTCACCTTCGCGCCCGACGGCAATCCGCTGGTGGGTCCGGTGCGCGGCTTGCGGAATTTCTGGGTGGCCTGCGGAGTGATGGCCGGTTTCAGCCAGGGCGGAGGAGTGGGGCTGGCGCTGTCGCAGTGGATGGTCGAAGGCGATCCGGGCGCGGACGTGTGGGCGATGGACGTGGCGCGGTACGGCGACTGGGCGACGCTCGCCTACACCAACGCCAAGGTGCGCGAGAACTATTCGCGCCGTTTTCGCATCCGCTTCCCGAACGAAGAGCTGGCCGCGGCGCGGCCGCTGCGCACCACGCCCGTTTACGAGCGCCAGCAGGCCGAGCACGCGGTGTTTGGCGACTACTGCGGGCTCGAGCATCCGCTGTGGTTTGCGGCGAGCGCGGCGCAAGCGACCGAGGACATCACCTTCCACCGCTCCAACGCGCACCCACGGGTCGCCGCCGAGTGCCAGGCGGTGCGCGAGGCAGTGGGGCTCCTGGAGATCTCCAACTACGGAAAATTCGAAGTCACGGGGGCGGGCACCGAGGAGTGGCTGTCGCACGTGATGGCCAATCGCGTGCCGAACGTGGGCCGCATCGCGCTCACTCCCATGCTCAACGAGCGCGGCAAGCTGATCGGGGATTTCACGCTGTGCCGCTTGAGCCCGCAGCGCGTGTTTCTCATCTGCACTTACGCCGCCGAGAGTTATTACCGGCGCTGGTTCGAGCGCCATGCGCCGCCGCCGGGAGTGACGGTGCGCCCGTGCGCGATGGAGTATGTAGGC
>CATPBQ010000192.1 GCA_955652795.1 uncultured Steroidobacteraceae bacterium
CGCACGAACCATCCCTCGAGCGCGAGCCCGAGCAACAACAGGCCCGCCGGGATGCGCCACAGATCCGCCACGCCAGACTCGCTCGACCAGATCGCGGCGATCGCCATGACCGCGGTCAGCAGCACGAGGACGTAGGCTCGCTGGGCCAGATGCATGGGTGTGTGCGCCCGCTCAGCGCGGCACCGGGGTCTCGGACAGTAGAGCACGCACGACGTCTAGGTCAGTGACGCCCTCGAGTGCGGCTTCCGGAGTCAGCACCAGGCGGTGTGCCATCACCGACACGGCGACTGCCTTGACATCGTCGGGGGTCACGAAGTCCCCGCCGCGCAAGCCCGCCGCAATGCGGCTGGCCTTCAGCAGTGCCAGCGCACCGCGCGTCGAGAGGCCGAGTGTCAGGCGCGCGTGCTCGCGCGACGCGCGCGCCAGATCCAGCACGTAGGACACGAGCGCGTCGGCGACATGAATCTGCTCCACCTCCGCGCGTGCCTCGCCGATCAGCGCTCGCCCGAGCACCGTGATCTGCCCGAGCGCCGTCTGGCCCGCGACCAGCACGCCGCCGTAGCGCCTGAGGATGTCGGCTTCCGCCTCACGGGCCGGGTAGTCCATGTCGATGCGCAGCATGAAGCGGTCGAGCTGCGACTCCGGCAGCGGATAGGTACCCTCGAATTCACGCGGGTTCTGCGTGGCGATCACCAGGAAGTCCGCCGGCAGCTGCCAGGCCGCGCGCTCGACGCTCACCTGCCGCTCCTCCATCGCTTCCAGAAGCGCCGACTGCGTCTTGGGCCCGGCGCGGTTGATTTCATCGACCAGCACCACGTCGGCGAACAGCGGGCCGGGACGAAACACGAAGGCGCGCTGCGCCTCGTCGAACACGTGCACACCGATGATGTCGCTCGGCATGAGGTCCGCCGTGCCCTGGATGCGCTTGAACTCCCCGCCCAGGGCACACGCCAGAGCCTTGGCGAGCAGCGTCTTGCCCAGACCCGGCACGCCCTGCACCAGCACGTGGCCGCGGGCGACCAGCGCAACGGTAAGCGCGCGCACCGAGCTGTGCGCCCCGATGACCACGCGTCCGAGCTCACCCACCAGGAGATCTTCAAGCTGTCGGATCGATGCGCTCACGCGGCCAGGCGCCTTTCGGTGCGAACAATGAGGTTATGCAGGCGCGTCAGCGGCACGCGTCGGTCCGAGTAGGCCTGGGCGTACCAGTCCTTGAGTTGCTGCACGTCCGCGCGCGCGAGGCGCGGGTGATGTTCGAGCCACTCCCAGGGTAAGCCCTCGCCCTGCGCCCCGCCGTGAGTGCGTGCGGACAGCCGCCGGAAGAAGTGCTCGAACATGCGGCGCGCCGCAGCGGCCGGGCGCAGCACGCGCGCCAGAAATCCCCCGGTGGCGCGCACCAGTTGCGCCTCCCGTGGCGCCGGCATGCGCGTCGCCGGCAGGCGCAGGCGCGTGCTGCCCAGCACCCAGATGAGCCATACCCCCGCAAGCACCCCGACGGTGCCGTACAGGCGCGGGTCGTTGTAGAACTTGGCCGGATCGTAAGCCGCAGCCAGTCCCTGATGTTCATCATCGAACAGCACCGCGCCGTCGGAACGCACCGTAGCGCCCACGATGTTCGCCAGCAAACGGGCGTTGTCCGCAACAGCCAGCGCGCGGTTGCTGAACGGCGAACCGAAGCCACTCACGATGATGGTCCCCGAGCCAACGGGTCGCATCCATAACACCCCCTCACCCGTCTCGCTCTGGTGTGCAAGCGAAAGAACGAAGCCATCCCGCGGCACCCGCACGGTCCAGGCCTGCGGCGGGTAATCCGACCAGGCGACCACGCTGTTCACGCCGCGCAGGTAAGGATGAGGCCGGTTGGGAACCAGCGTGCCGCGTTGCGGCTGTGCCAGCTCCCGCGAGGCCTCGATCATGCGCGCGGCGGCATTCTGCGAGCCCTCCAAGCTGCGCACGGCCTCGAAGTCCAGACCGGTGAGCAGTTGCAGGTCGTTGTGGACGCTGAGCCCGCCCCGACCCCAATCGGGTGTGTCCGACATGGCGGCGAGGACCAGCAGCGTGTTGCCAGCCCTGAGCCAGTGGTCCACGGCAGCCGCTTCCGGCACCCTGAAGGACGTTGCCACCGGCACGGTCACGATCAGAAGGTTGCCGGCGCGGGGCAGATCCCGCCGCTTCGCCAGAGTATCGAAGCGCTCGCGCAGCGAGAGGGTGCGGATGCCTTCCGCCTCGAGCCAGCTCATCGCTCCAGCCAGTCCGTTGCCATGTCGCTCGATGGTGGTGGGACGCGCGACACGGCGCGAATCCAGTCCTTCGCCGCGCACGAACAGCGCGGCGAACAGCAACAACGAGCCGAGCGCACAGACGAGCGTGATCAGACGCTCGCGCATACGCTTACCTCGCACCCTGCGGCTGCCTGACGGGCGCCTCCAGCCCCGCGAGCAACTCGCGTCCACGCGCCAGCGCCGCGGTGAGGGTTTGCGGGGCGGGTTCCCGGTCCGAGAAGCGCACGCGCTCGCAGGCCGCGGCAAGCTCCCTGAGACGCTCGCGATCGGACTCCTCGGGCAGGCGCGCGGCGCGCGTCAGCTCATGCACCGTGAGCGCGCGCGCCGGCGGCAGCCGATCCTGCTCCGAGAGCCGCGTCGTGATGATCTCCAGCAGCAGTGTTGGCTGGCGCAACGGGCTTGCATGCTCCAGGTCCTGGAACGTGAGCGCTGCCGGCAGGCGTTCGGCGGCGCGCGCACTCCCCCGCGCTCGCTGCCCACCCTTGAGCAGGCCCGCGACGCGCAGCTCATTCACGACCACGGCACCTGCCAGCGCAATCACGAGCAGTAGCGCCCCCCAGACGATCCCTTCCAGGACAGCCTGCGACAGGCCGGCCTCTGCGATCATGCGCCGCAACCATCCCGGGTCCGCGCGTTGCGGCCGCGGCGCGAATACTTCACGCAACCACGCCTTGAAGCGTGCCCACCAGCCGCCTCGCGCTTGATCGGTCAGCGTGAGCGTCGCGAGCACCGCGGCGACCCGCGCGACGCGCGGCGCGCGCCCATCCGGTGCCCGGATCGGTTCGCGCGTCAGCAGCGCGCGCAGCTCGGTGAGGCCGTCGGCAGACAGCAGGTTTTCGGGCTGGCTCCAGTCGCGCGGCAGCCAGGCCGCCCACTGACTGTGCATCAGGCTCGGCGTGAGATCCGGGCAGCGTGCGGCAATGCGCTGATAGCCCACGTCGAGGCCCCGATCCAGCTGCCGCAGGCAGGCATCGATGGCGCCGAGCGCATCGTGCGCTTCTGCGCCGCCCGGCAACCCGGCGGCTGCAAGGACAAGCGCCAGGAGCCATCGGCTCATGAGCTACGGCGTGGCGGGGGCCGAGAGGCGCTGTGCGAGGTCGGCACCTTCGCGGCGCGCGGTGAGATCACCGAGCACCGCGAGCGCCAGTGCCCAGTAGAAGGGCGTACCGACGGCGCTCAGGATAACCACCAGAACGGTGGTCGCGGCGGTCGTCACGGCAATATCACCGTGCGAGAGCAGAACCGCCAGGATTCCGGCAATCAGAGCGGACAGAGAGTAGAGAACGAGCAGCAACACGAGGGCCACGCTATAGATCAGCGTCAGGCGCCACCAGCTGCCCGAGGTCAGGCGCCAGCTGTGGCTCATGCTCGCCACGGCGCCCTCGCCCGTGACCAGCAACACGGTCCACCCGCACGACAGCGCCACCCCGACGCAGCAGGCCGGAACCAGCAGCAGCAGCATGCTCCAGAACCGCGCCGCTCCGTGCAGCGCGAAGGCCGGCAGGATCCAGACCACTATGGCCAGCGAGGTCAGGATCCCGAGCAGCACCATCCCCGGAATGCGGCGCAGCCCGGTTGCGAGCTCCGCGCCCGTCGCCACCGGACGGCCGGTCGCGATGGCGTACTGGCGCAGCAGCACCGCACTCCACAGGACGATGGCAATCAGATAGCCCACGACATACAGAGTCCACCAGACCGGGTCGCGTATCAGCCCGGGGATACGCGCCAGCGCACCGCGGCCGGTCGCCAGGTAATAGATGTTCGGCAGCTGGCTGGCGATCACGGCGATGGTTGCGTACGGCAGGCACTTCAACAACGTCGCGCGAAAGATCCGGAAAGCCGAATCCAGAATCTCCCCGACGGACTGCGGCCGCGGGGGCGGGTACAGTATGTTTGGCATCCCCGCATCTTACCGGGGCGCCGCGAAGTTGCGTGTATGACAGCGAATTTGACCGTGGCGGGGCTGCTGGCCGAGGGCGTGCGAGAGCTGCGTGCCTCGCCCGCCGGCACGGAACCTGCGGCAACCGCGGACCTGGACGCGCAGCTGCTGCTGGCGCACGTCCTGGCGGTGCCGCGCGTGAGCCTGAAATCGCATCCCGAGACCCTCCCCGACCCGTCGCGCATCCAACACTACCGGCGTCTGCTCGCGCGGCGTGCGGCCGGCGAACCCCTGGCCTACCTCACGGGCTCCCGGGACTTCTGGTCACTGCGCCTGAAGGTTACCCCGGCGGTGCTGATCCCGCGCCCGGAAACCGAACTGCTGGTGGAACGTGCGCTGGCCCTGCGCGCGGCAGCCGACGGGCGCGTGGCGGATCTCGGCACGGGCTGCGGCGCCGTGGCGCTCGCGCTCGCCAGCGAGCGTCCGGGTTGGCACGTGGTTGCCACCGATGCCTGCGCGGACGCATTGGCCATCGCACGCGCCAATGCGGGGGCGCTGGGACTCAGCCGGGTTGAATTGCGCCACGGCGACTGGTACCAGCCGCTCCTGGGCGAGCGCTTCGACCTCCTGGTGAGCAACCCCCCTTACGTCGCGCAAGATGATCCGGCCCTCGCCACTGCCTCCCTCAGGCACGAACCGCCGCGGGCTCTCACACCCGGCGCCGATGCGCTCTCGTGCCTGCGTACCCTGGTGCGCGGCGCGCCACGGCACCTTGCGCCCGAGGGCTGGCTGCTGCTCGAGCATGGCGCCACCCAGGGCGCGGAGGTGCGGCGTGAGCTTGTCGACGCCGGCTTCCGTCACGTACGCTCGCACCGCGATCTGGCCGGTCACGAGCGCATGACGGAAGGACAGCGATGATCAGATTTGAAACCTCGCACGGCGACTTCATGGTGGAACTGTTTCCCAAGGAGGCGCCGGTCACGGTCGAGAATTTCCTGCGCTACGTCGATGACGGCCATTTCGACGGCACCATCTTTCATCGCATCGTGCCGGGCTTCTGCATCCAGGGGGGCGGCCTGACCGCCGACTTCGCCAGCAAGAAAACGCGCGCGCCGATCAGCAATGAAGCCGCGAACGGGCTGAAGAACACCCGCGGCAGCCTGTCCATGGCGCGCACCAGCGATATCAACAGCGCCACCTCGCAGTTCTTCGTGAACCTGTCGGACAACGCCTTCCTCGATCACGGGCCGCGCGACTTCGGTTATGCGGTCTTTGGCCGCGTCACGCACGGCATGGAGGTGATCGACAAGATTGCGCGCGTGAGCACCGGCCGGCGCAAGGGCTATCAGGATGCCCCGCTCGAGGATGTCGTGATCGTGTCCGCCCGCCGCGCGCAGCCGGCCTAGCGCCGGCGCATCGGTATAGCTTGCAGCCAGCGAATCGCAACCTCCGCCGGCGCAGCCGCGCGCTGCGCTCGTTGCGGCAGCGCGGCAGTGTCGCCGGGCGGCTGCTGAAGTGGCTCACGCTCGGGCTGCTCGCGTGGCTGCTGCTGACCGGCGTACCGGTGCTGCTGTTGCGCTGGCTGCATCCGCTCACCAGCGCGTTCATGCTGGAAACGGGAGCGCAAGCCTGGGCAGCGCGGGAGCGCGACTATCACACTGACTTCCAATGGGTCAGTCTCGAGCAGATTTCCGCGCACGCCGCGAGCGCGGTCATCGCCTCCGAGGACCAGCAGTTCCCGTTCCACGCCGGCTTCGACTTCGACTCCATCCGCGATGCGGTGCGCACCAGCGAACGCGGCAAGCGCCTGCGCGGCGCGAGTACCATCTCGCAGCAGGTGGCGAAGAACCTCTTCCTGTGGCCCGGGCATAGCTTCGTGCGCAAGGCCCTGGAGGCCTACTTCACCGTGCTGATCGAGGCGCTGTGGCCCAAGGAGCGGATTCTGGAGATGTATCTGAACGTTGTGCAGTTCGGCAACGGCATCTACGGCGTGCAGGCCGCGGCGCAGCGCTTCTGGCACAAGCCCGCTCGGCGCCTGAGCCCCTCCGAGGCCG
This sequence comes from uncultured Steroidobacteraceae bacterium, assembly GCA_955652795.1. GTDB lineage: Bacteria > Pseudomonadota > Gammaproteobacteria > Steroidobacterales > Steroidobacteraceae > 13-2-20CM-66-19. Next base: position 6,216 of record CATPBQ010000192.1, read on the forward strand.
CGCTGCTGGCCGCGGTGCTGCCCAATCCGCTGCGGCTGCGCGTCGAGCGGCCTTCCCGCTACGTGCTGGCGCGGCGCGACTGGATTCTCGGCCAGATGCGCGGCCTGGGCGGCCCCGGGTACCTGCGCGAGCTGCAGAGCGAGCGGCGCACGGCGCGCTAAAGGCGTGCCGCTCGGGTTGCGCAGGTCGGCCCGCTTCGCCTCTTTGATGTCACGCGGCATTTTCCTGCGGTAGCATCGGCGTATGGAGCGCGAACTCACCGCGACGCACTGGCGCGGCTATGACCAGGAGCAGTTTCCGCAAGCCGCCTGGAACGTGGACGGGAATGTGGTGCGTGCCATCGCCACCGGTCCGAGGGTTGACCTGATTACCCGCGAGCGTTTTCGCGATTTCGTGCTGTCCTTCGATTGGCGTCTGCCGCGCAGCGGCAGTTCGGCAGTCGCGTACCGCGTGAGCGAGGAGAGCGGGCCCGCCACGCACACCGGACCTGCCATGCAGCTGCTGGATGACGAGCACCATCAGGACGGCGCCGATGCCCTGACCTCGTGTGGCGCGCTCTATGGGCTCATGGCGCCGTGGCACGATCAGCGCAGCAGCGCCAATGCCTATCACAGCTCGCGCATCGTGGTGAATGGCACGTTGGTGGAATACTGGATCGACGAGCGTCAGGTGCTGGGCTGCGACCTCGCGAGCGAGGAACTCAGGGAACGCATCGCGCGCAGCCGGTTTCGCGACTGTGCGCAGTTCGGCCGGCTGCGCGAAGGTCACCTCGTCCTGGCGCACCGCGGCACGGAAGCCTGGTTCCGGCGGTTGCGCATCGAGGTGTTGTGACGGGCGGGGCGTAAGCGCGCCCGCGCGCCCTCTACGGCTCGTAGCCGAGATTCGGCGCCAGCCAGCGCTGCGCTTCTTCCCGCGTGAACCCCTTGCGGAGCGCGTAATCCTCGACCTGCTCCCGGTCGATCTTGCCGACGGCGAAGTAGCGCGCCTGCGGATGGGCGATGTACCAGCCGCTCACCGCCGCGGTCGGGTACATGGCGTAGGATTCGGTGAGGCGGATGCCGGCGCTGCGCTCGACGTCGAGCAGGCTCCAGAGCTTGGCCTTCTCGGTGTGATCCGGGCACGCCGGGTACCCGGGAGCCGGGCGGATGCCGCGATACTCCTCGCGCACCAGTTGCTCGTTGGTGAGCGTCTCGGCGGGGACGTAACCCCACAGCTCGCGCCGCACCCGCTCGTGGAAATGCTCGGCCGCGGCTTCGGCCAGGCGATCGGCCAGCGCCTTCAGCATGATGCTCGAGTAGTCATCGTGGGCGCGCGCGAAGCGCGCCAGGTGCTCTTCGATCCCTACGCCGGCGGTGACGGCGAACGCGCCGAAATAGTCGCGCACCGCGCTGGCCTTCGGCGCCACGTAGTCGGCGAGACACTCGTGCGGCTGGCCGTCGGGCTTGCCCCTCTGTTGCCGCAGGAAATTCAGCCGCGTCAGTACCTCATCGCGCGCTTCGCTGCGGTAGATCTCCACGTCGTCGCCGACGGAGTTGGCCGCAAACAGGCCCACCACGGCGCGCACGCTGAGCCAGCGCTCCGCGATGAGGGCTTTGAGCATGCGGCGCGCGTCGGCGTACAGGTTGCTGGCCGCCTCACCGACCCGCGCATCGGTCAGAATGTCGGGGAATCTCCCGGCGAACTCCCAGGCGTTGAAGAACGGCATCCAGTCGATGTAGCCGAGCAGCTCGCTCAACGGGTAGTCCTCGAAGCGCTGCACGCCCGGCACGCGCGGCGGCAGCGGCTCGTACGCCGCCCAGTCGATAGGGCGCGGATTGGCGCGCGCCGCGGCCAGCGAAGCTTCCGGAACGTTGAGCTTCTTGGCGGCATGCTGCTCGCGGCGGCGCTCGTGCTCCTCGCTCAGCTTGGCGATGAAGGCCGCCCGCTGCGCGGGTTGGCTGAGCTTCTGACATACCCCCACCGCGCGCGACGCGTCCTTTACGTACACCACCCCGGCCGCGTACTGCGGCGCAATCTTCACCGAGGTGTGCGCCGGGGAGGTGGTGGCGCCGCCGATCAGCAGGGGCACCTCGAAACTCTGCCGCTGCATCTCCCTGGCCACGTGCAC
>CATPBQ010000193.1 GCA_955652795.1 uncultured Steroidobacteraceae bacterium
CCCTGAGACGATCTGCAGCGGCACGGATTTCATCATCTGGTGTGTTTAATATCATCTCCTCAGTTGATAGTCAACATACTGATTGAGTATGGAGCGGACCTACGGCATGCACTCTCGCAGACGTTGCGCTGGCACCAGGTACCTCCCGAAGGAATTCAAGGAGCCGTGTTGCCCGGACGGGCCTGAATATTCAGCTGCCACCGCCGGCCTAGCTTTGCAATGAGTTATTGTACGTTGTCCGATGTTAGGGCGTGGCCGGTGTAAGACCTCGCCTGACAGTCAGGCAGTCGGTCGAAGCCTATTATCGGCAACTCCAACAGGGCTTTGCCATCGTGAAATCAATATCGAACAGCGCGGCGACGCAGGCGGGACCGGATCCGGCCCGCATCGCGCGGCGTGCCCAGGGCCCACTAGCGTGACCTCGTCAGCCCCAAAGACTTCCAGGGATGCCGACAGCCGTCTCATCAGCGCAGTGTGGCCAGGCCAGGCCTATCCGCGCGGCGCGACCTGGGACGGTGAAGGTGTGAATTTTTCGCTGTTTTCGGCCAATAGCGAGAAGGTCGAGCTGTGCATATTCGATTCCACCGGCCGACATGAAATCCAGCGCATCGAGGTTCGCGAGCGCATCGATGGAAACTGGAACGCCTATCTGCCTGAAGCACGTCCCGGCTTTCTGTACGGTTACCGGGTCTACGGCCCTTACGATCCGGAGCGCGGGCATCGCTTCAATCCCAACAAGCTCCTGATCGAACCCTATGCCAAGGCCTTGCACGGTTCCCTGGTCTGGAGCGATGCGCACTTCGGTTATCGGACCGGAAGCACGAGAGCGGATCTGTCCTTCGACCGGCGCGACAGCGCGCTCGGCACCCCGAAATGCCGCGTCATCGACTCCGCCTTCACCTGGGGCGATGACCGGCCGCCCAGGATCCCGTGGCACGACACCGTGATCTACGAAGGGCACGTGCGCGGGCTGTCGATGCGTCATCCCGGGGTGCCCGCGCCGTTACGCGGTACCTACGCCGGACTTGCCACGGCGCCCATTGTCGATCATCTGGTGCGCCTCGGGGTCACCGCGATTGAACTGATGCCGGTACATGCGTTCGTCGACGACCGCCACCTGCTCGAAAAGGGCCTGCGCAACTACTGGGGCTACAACACGCTGGGTTTCTTCGCCCCGGAGATCCGCTATTCGGCGACCGGACGGATCAGCGAATTCAAGACCATGGTGAAGGTGCTGCATTCGGCCGGTATCGAGGTACTACTGGATGTCGTCTACAACCATACCGCCGAAGGCAATCAGCTCGGTCCGACCTTGTCCTTCCGCGGCATCGATAACGCCTCCTACTACCGGCTGAGTGCGGAGAATCCGCGTTACTACGTGGATTTCACCGGCACCGGCAACACCCTGAACCTGCAGCAGCCGCGCGTCCTGCAACTGCTCATGGACAGTCTGCGTTACTGGGTGCTGGAGATGCACGTCGACGGATTTCGCTTCGACCTGGCCTCCGCACTCGCCCGCGAGCTCCACGAGGTCGATCGTCTCGGCTCCTTCTTCGACACGATGGGCCAGGATCCGGTGCTCTCGCAGGTCAAGCTCATCGCCGAGCCGTGGGATATCGGCAGCGGGGGTTACCAGGTGGGCAATTTTCCGCCCGGCTGGAACGAGTGGAACGACAAGTACCGCGACACGCTGCGCGGCTATTGGAAAGGCGACGGCGGCCTGCTGGCCGACCTTGCCCGCCGCTTTACCGGTTCCCCGGACCTGTACGAAGCCAGCGGTCGAAAGCCTCATGCCAGCATCAACTTCGTCACCGCGCACGACGGCTTCACGCTCGAGGACCTGGTGAGTTACAACGACAAACACAATGAGAGGAACGGTGAAGACAACCGCGATGGGCACAACGCCAATCGCTCCTGGAACTGGGGCGTCGAAGGGGCGACGGAGGATCCCGCGGTCCTGGCGCTGCGCATGCGCCAGAAACGCAATCTGCTGGCGGCGCTGATGTTGTCGCAGGGTGTGCCGATGATCCTGGGGGGCGACGAATTGAGTCGTACCCAGCAAGGGAACAACAACGCCTATTGTCAGGACAACGAGCTGTCGTGGCTGGATTGGGCGCTTGACGATCGGCGCGAGGAATTTCTCGAGTTCGTGGCGCGCCTGATCAGGCTGCGGCGACGCCATCCGGTATTCTGCCGGCGTCGCTACGTCAGAGCCGATACCGTCACGGCGGAAGGGTTAAAGGAGATTCTCTGGCTGACTCCGGACGGTGGTGAAATGACCGAAAACGACTGGAATCAGGAGTTCGCGCGTTGCCTCGGTGTCTATCTTGCCGGCGCTGCAATCGAGCGCCGCGGCCGCCGCGGCAAGCCCATCAAGGACAGCAATTTTCTGCTGCTGTTGAATGCACATCATGAGACGATTCCTTTCAGGATCGCTGAGACTCTGAGCGCCAAGGTCTGGTTGACCGTGCTGGATACCGCATCGGCCGAGGACCCGTTCGCGCAAAAGCCACTGACCTCGGAAACGTACCCACTTCAGGGAAGATCGCTGGCGCTGCTGGAGGAAACAGGTCGGGAATGAGAATCGTCACCTACGGAGACTAGAAGCGCGAAGGTGTCCGGCTCAGCGAGAAGCTCACTGGACCAACGTCAGATTGTGCTGATCAAGAGCAAGGGTATTTGTGCCCGCCTTCAGGTCCACCGGAAGATTCCACATCATTGGTTTGTTGGAGACGTGAACGGGGTTGAAGACGTAGTAGCGCCCCGCCGGCAGCGGCGCGGTTTGCCCTCTTCCTGCGGCATCGGTAATAGCCATGCCGGCGGTATCGGCCCCGACAGCCTGCGCTCCTTGCTGACACGCCGGGGTCCGATTCGCACATGCCATCTCCCACATCTTCATGGCCGATCCGTTGGGCGTGGCCCGCAGGCCACCATTCGTCAGCGCCACCTCCACACTGTGCTTGAGGATGAGCAGATGGCCACCTCGAAGTGGGGTCGTGAGCACGAGAACGGCGCCCGTCGCCGCGCCCGTGGCTTGCGGTGCGCTGACGGCAACGGCCTGCCCAGGCTGGGCCGTGGGTGCGGCTCCAGCGCGCGCCATCGTGCAACCAATCTCCTTCGCAATTATTTTATCGTGGCCTTTGAAATCAAATACCGCCGCGCCAAATGATCCGGGATCCAGCGGCAGCACGGCGATCGTGTCACCGCCGCCGTGGTATTCAACGCGGGTCAGCACCCGCTCTCGTCCGTCCCGGCCGACCGATACCAGTGTCGCTGCACGGAATTCAACCATCCCATTACCAAACATTGAGTTGCAAACACTC
>CATPBQ010000194.1 GCA_955652795.1 uncultured Steroidobacteraceae bacterium
GCATACGACTGCCCGACGCTCGCAATCGTACCGTTCACACCGATGCGGATGCCGCTGATCGGAATGTTCGCCGGCACCGCATTCGGGTCCAGGCTGATGAACCGGGGTTTTCGGAATAGGTAGCTGTAAGAGTCGTACTGGCTGCCTTCCACCATGATGAACGACTGCAGCACGCCCGTGAGTGCGCTCACGTTGAACAGCAGGTAATAGCGCTCGCCCACCCCGGCGGCGAAATTCTGCTGGACCTGGGCAGCCGTGAGGGCACGACCGTGAATCGCGGCGAACTTGATGACACCCTGCCACGGCCTCTGGCCGGTGGTCTCGTTCCCGAGCACGAGCGCGAACGTGCTGTCCCAATTGGCGAGGGTCCCTCGCTGGCCGGGATCTGCATCGCCCGTGTACTTGCCGTTCACGTAGATCTGCTGTCCGTTTACGGCGTCGTAGGTCAACACCACGTGCTGCAGGGACGCCTGTGCGAACATGCCCGTCGCGGATGTCAGCAGCGCCGGAGCGCCGTTGTTGTCCGTCTTGCTGCTGCGCGTGCGAGCCTCGTACTGCATGGCATGCTGTCCGAGGGTCATGTTGCGGCTGCTATTGCCGCCCGAGTACGTAACGATATAGGCGTTTGTCTGGGCAACGTTGGCCGGCGTCGCCCACACTTCGATGGAGTACTCGCCCGTCGACTGGATCATCTGCGCGAGCTTCTGGCTGGCGGACGCCGACGCCTGCGCCGCGCCGCCGGGGCCGATGCTGATGCCCCATCCACTGACCCAGCCGATGCCGGCCGTGAGCATGAGGTCCGCGGCCGGCGCGACCCCGCTCGTGTCATAGGCCGTGGTGCCGGTGCCGGTCCTGAACTCGTACTTCGCAATGATGTTGGCCTCGTAGCGGCTGGCGCCCGCGGCAGGTATCCCCTGCTTGAGGGAGAGCGCTCTCGAGAGCACGAGCGTCGGATCGACGTTCGTTACCGGAATTTGGCCCGCATAGGACGTGATTGCGGCCAGCATCGCCGCGGCACTTCCCGGGCAGTCGGGCGCCCCGCCGGCTACCATCGCCCAGCAGTGGTGGAACTGCTCACGGAGCCTGACGACGAAGCGCGACTGGCTCGGGGTATTGAGATTGATCTTCGATTGGGCCGCTAGATAGGCTTGGGCAGGATCCGAGCTCGCGAAGTACGGTGTCTGTGGTGTAGCCGCATCGGGGCGGTGGCAATCGCTGCAGAACCGCCTCAGGATGGGCGACCAGATCAGAGCCTGGAACTGACTCGAGTCAGCCGGGAAGAGCTGGCTGCCGCCGACACTCTGGTCGGGCGGAGGCGTGAGAGCAATACCCAAAGCCGCGCTCGATGTACCGCCGATCCAGTTCTTGATCCACGTGGTCATCGTGTTGGCGCAGTCCTGCGCGCTCGCCAGGAAGCAGTTATGACCGCCGCCGACCTTGAGAACGAGCTCCGACTGGGCGGGGTTGGTGAAATTCACCAGCGGGCCGGCCGCTTGGTACGCGAGGTTGACATCGTCCGAACGCGCGAACATCGGGGCCTGACCGCCTGCCTTGTGGCAGCCGCCACAACGATCGGGGCCGCTGATGTTGGCCCAGAGATTGGTCTGGAACGACAGCACGTCGGCATTCATGGCCGCCGGGCCGCCGTAGCCGGTGCTGCCGGTGCCGCCGGTGCCGCCACCGGTGCCTGTGCCTGTAGTACCTGGGCCCGTTCCCGTACCTGACCCGGAACCCGTAACGGTGCTGTCAGGGGACGCAAGTGGCAAGCGGGTGCAGGCCACGGCCGTGATCAGAACCAGGGTCAACGCGACGGCTGGCACGGCCTTCAGCGCGCGCAGGCCGCCAGGAATGAGTTCGAAGCCGTTCACGAGATGCTCCGCGTTCATTTGCGGCTCTCCTTTTCCTTGGCTACTGCCCCGCGCACGCGGCGGCGGATTGCTGGAAGACCTGTTTGAGCTTGTAGCCGCCTGCCTTGAAGTTGGCCTTGATCGCGGCGACCGTCGCCTGGTCGGCCGTGCTCGTCGGAGCACGGAAGCAGACCGTCTGGAACACCTTGGTGACCTGGCATTGCGCAAACGCGTCGCTCGCGGCCAGCTCCTGCCCGAGGGATTTGGCGCTCGTGCCGCTGCCGGGAAGCGTGCTGTCCCACCCGAGCATGGCGTTCGGCCCGTCGCGCCAGCGGTTGGACCAGCTGTTGTCCGGGGTGATGAACCCGTCATTGAAGTTCTGCGAATTGATCAGGTACTTCGGCTGCACCATGTTCGCCGTATAGACGAGCCGCTTGCTGCTCGTGTCGTAGTTGTAATAGGCGAAGGCCTGGGCCATCGGATCCATTCCGCTGTGGCAGCCCACGCAGTTGTTCAGAAAGATGCGGCTGTCGCCCCCGGGTGTACGCGCCACATCCTGCCGGATGCGGTCGGTGGGGCGTGTCGTGTCCATCACCGTCTCCATGTCGTGGCAGAGGTGATTGATCATCGTGAAGCGGAACTGGGCGCGGTTCGTGCCCATGATGAAAAAAGCCGAGGAACCGCCCCGCGTCGTCCAGATTCCCGAGGTCGCTTCCACCGGGAGGCCGTAAACGGCGGACTGCGTGGTTGCGACCAGCGTCGCCTTCAGATCGACACCGTTCGCCTCCGCCATCGCGTAGTGGTCGTTGTTGGCCGCGGAAGGCGCTGGGAGGCCGCCGGCGTTGCTCGTATAGAGAATGTCCGCGGAAAGTACGGTATTGAATGCCACGTCATCGCGGACCATGCCGATTACGGTGGCCGTGTAGTCGTTCAGTGGAGCGAACAC
>CATPBQ010000195.1 GCA_955652795.1 uncultured Steroidobacteraceae bacterium
ACCACCTGCCTGCTCACCGCCGCGGCGCTCGGTGTTCAGGCCATCGATGGCGTGCACACCGACTTCCGCGACGTTGCCGGGTTGCAGCGTGAACTCACCAGCGCCCGCCGCGACGGCTTCAGCGGCAAGCTCGCCATCCACCCCGAGCAGATCGCCGCCATCAATGCCGCGTTTACCCCGACCGAAGCGGAGCGCGAGCACTCGCGACGGGTGGTGGCGGCGTTCGCTGCAGCCCCTGGCGCGGGTGTGGCGAGCCTCGACGGGGAGATGATCGATCGTCCTCATCTCGTACAGGCGCAGCGCATCCTCGCGGCGCTGCAACGCCCCGGGGGGCGCTCCTGAAGCCGCGCGCCCGCCGCGGCCGTCAGTCACTTCGGCGCCTCCAGCGTCAGCAGATCTTCGGGGGTATCCACATCGAGCGCCGCGCTGGGCATGGGCACCCGCACCACCCGGTCGGCGCTGCGGCGTAACAGCCCGCGGGCGCCGGCGTCGCCGCGCAGCTCGGCGAGATCGCGGAACGCGCTGCGCGGGAAGATGGCCGGCACGCCGCTGGTTCCCGCGTACCGCGCGGCCGCAATGTACTGGGGTTGCTTGCGCCAGGTGCCGGCGAGGCGCTTCAAATCATCCGCGGTGACCGCCGCCTGATCCGCGAGCAGCAGCATGACGCCGCTGCAGCTGGCCGGCAGCCGCGCGACGCCCGCGCGAATCGAGCTGGCGAGCCCCTCGCGCCACTCGTGATTCACGACGATCGATCCGGGGGAGTGTTTCAACAGCGGGGCGAGCTCGGCAGCCCCCGCACCCAGCACCACGATCAGAGCGTTCCCCGTGACCTCCGCGGCCCGGGTCACCGTCGTGTGCAGCAGGGGCCGTCCCGCGACCCGCACCAGTTGCTTGGCCGATCCGAAGCGGGTAGAGGGGCCGGCCGCCAGCACCACTGAGTACAAACCCTCGGATGCCGACACGGGCTACGCGCCTCGCGGCCGCGGGAAGGCGAGCGACGCGCCCGCGGGCAGTGTCGTGCTCACGCGCGCGTAGCGATTGCGCTCCTCGAGGATCGAGTCGGCATCGATACCGGCGATGACGCGCCAGTCAGTGGTTCTGGTGTTCGCCGCGAGCAACGCGTCGATGGCGTCGCGGCGCGCGCTCCACACGCTGTTGAAGAACTGCGCAAATTCTCGCCAGCTCTCCTGCGCACCGTCGCGCGGCGAAGGCGCGGACGTGCACGCCAGGGCCGCTTCGAGCTTCTCGAGCGCTTCGCGGCTGCGACCGGGACTCGCCAACACGTCCTCGAGTGCGCGCCGTGCGGCATCCGCAGGTGCGAGCCGCGCCTGCCACAGGTCGGTGAGGCGCTGGTCGCGCTCTTCGAACCACGCGAGCACGCACACGAGATAGTCCACGCAGGCCTGCCGGAACTCCTCCAGCGATGAGCCGCTGCTCAACGCGACTGCGTTGCGACGCCCGAATGCGGTGGCGCAGGCGTTGGCCACCGTGCTGGCGTGCTGCCGCTCGGCGCTGAGCTGCGCCCGGATAAGCTGAATCTCGTTCATAAGGCACGGAACGCTACGAGATATGACACGAACTATAACTTATAAATTACTGACTTTAAACATGATTATACAGGCTGTGACACAGTCAGTGGGTTCACGGCTGCCGCCGCGCTCCCGGGCGTGGCAGGCCGGTGCACGAACGCGTGCAACTCGGCGACGATCGCGAGCGCGATCGACTCGGGCGTGCGGCCGCCCAGGGGCAAGCCGACGGGTGCATGCAGTCGGGTGCGCAGGCTGTGCGCGGCGGCACCCAGCTGCGACAGCAGCTTCTCGCGACGCACGGCCGGGCCCAGCAATCCCACGTACGGAATCGCGCTCTCGGCGAGGGCGCGCAGGTAGGCGAGGTCGGAGGGCAGGTAATGACTCATGACGACGGCTGCGCAGAAATGGGCGAGATCGAGCGCCCGGGGCAGGGCATCGGGACGGGCGAGGATGACACGCTCGGCAGCCGGGAAGTGCGCAGCGACGGCGTATGCCGGGCGATGGTCGACGAGTGTCACTTTCCAGTTGAGTCGGGTCGCGAAGTCCACCAGCGGCGCTGCATCCGGTCCGGCGCCGAGCACGAGTATCCGCGGCGGCAACGACAACGGCACCACGAAGAGCTTCCAGGACGGGGCGTGTCCTTCGATCCAACCGACCTGCCCGTCGGCGGCACACTGCGCCAGCGCGGCGCGCACGGCCGGTGTCTCGAGGGCAGGCGTTGCGCGGTGCGATGGTGCGTAGCTCGGGAGCGCCAGGGTCCCGAGCGGCAGATCCGCGCGCGCGGACTCGGTCACGACGCCGATCGCGGTGGCGGCGTGTGCCGCGAGCGCGCCGGCGAGATGGGCGAGGGGTTGCCAGTCGTTCTCCGGACCTGCGCGCAGCAGCAGTATGTGCATCGCGCCTTCGCACCCCAGTCCCAGGCCCCACAGCAGCTCGTCCGGCCCCCGCAGGTCGTAGTGCACCGCGCGCGGATCGCCGCTCAGGATGACCGCGCGGGCGTGCTCGCGCAGATCACTCTCCAGGCAGCCGCCCGAGAGGAGCCCCGAGTACTCGCCGTTGGCTGCGATCAGCATGAGCGCGCCGGGTTTGCGGTAGGTCGAGCCCGCGGTGTGCACCAGCATGACCAGCGCCAGCGCACGGCGAGCGGCGCGTTCGCGCTCGAAAAGAGGCAGCAGCGGACCCAGGGATGCTTCCACGTGCGCGCAATTATGCCAGCGCGGCGAGCACGCGCAGTGCGCTCACTCCGATGCACCGGCTCAGGCGCGGGTATTGCGCCCGGGGCGAGCGGACGCTTTAATTACACTCATGGTTAATAAAACCGCACTGGCGGTGCATGGGCCGGGGCGCGAACCGCCACCGAACCCGGCCCGCAAGCGGCGCGGACGTGGCCGCCCCAAGGGCGCGAGCGCGGGTCGGGTGCGCGAGCGGCTGCTGGAGGCCGCCCGGGAGCTGTTTCTGCGCTACGGCTACCGCGCCGTGTCGAGCCGGCAGATCGGCGCCGCCGCCGGGGTCAACTTCGCGATGATCCGTTACTACTTCGGTGGCAAACCCGGGTTGTACCGGGAGATCCTCCAGGGGCTCGTGCCGCCTGAGATCGCGGGGTTGGACGCCATGCAGGTGGGCCGCAGCCCGCCGAAGCTGGCGGACATCCTGAGCAACATCACGCGGGTGTGGGCGGCGAACCCCTGGATCGCCGGCTTCGTCCTGCGCGAGGTGCTGGTGCCCGGGGGCCCGATGCGCACCATGTTTCTGCGTGAATTCCCGGAACGCCTGGCGCCGATCGTCGAGCGCGCGCTCCGGGCGGAGATCGAGCGTGGCGCCCTGAGATCCGACCTCGATCCGAAGCTGCTGGTGTTGTCAGTGGTGAGCCTTGCGGTTTTTCCCTTCCTCGGCTTCCCGCTGACCAGCCGCGTGTTCGGCGTGCGCAACGACGAGGAGTTCGTGACACGGTTCCTGCGCCACACGCAGGCGCTGCTCGCGTGCGGTGTTGCTCCCGGCGGCAGGCCGGCCTGATGCTCAACCCCACTCCCTGGGTCGTGCACAAGTTCGGGGGGTCGAGCGTCGCCGACGCCGACTGCTTCCGCAAAGTCGCGGCCATTCTTGACTCGGCTCCGGCCGCTCGCCTGGGCGTGGTGTTGTCTGCGTGCCGGGGCGTGACCGATGCGCTGCTGCGCCTGGTGGCGCTCGCCGAGCACCAGGATGAAGCCTTCCGCGGCGAGCTCACGCAGCTGCGTACGCGACATGCGGGGATTGCCGAGGAGCTGCTGACGCCGGCCGCCGCGCAGTTGTACCTCGCGGCCTTCGACCGCGACTGCCACGATCTTCTGGGAATCCTGCACTCGGTCAAGCTGACCCGCGCGGCCGCCCGCAACGTCAGCGATCTCATCGCCGGTTACGGCGAGATCTGGTCGACGCACCTGTTCGAGCGCTTCTTCGAGGAGCGCGCGCGCCGCCCGGGCGCGGTGCAGTGGCTCGACGCGCGCCGCGTGGTGGTGGCGGAATGGGGGCCGCTGGGTCCTGGCATCCAGTGGGCCGAATCGCGCGCCAACCTCGCCGCCCTGGTCGCGGCCGATTTCGGCGGCACCCTGATCATCACCGGCTTCATCGCCTCCGACCGGCGCGGCGTGCAGACGACCCTCGGACGCAACGGCAGCGACTTCTCCGCCTCCATCTTCGGAGCGCTGCTGGGCGCGTCCGAGATCCACATCTGGACCGACGTCGACGGCGTGCTGTCGGCCGACCCGCGCCGCGTGCCGGACGCCACGGTCATCGACTCGCTCTCGTACAGCGAGGCGATGGAGCTGGCGTACTTCGGCGCCAGGGTGCTGCACCCGCAGACCATGGCGCCGGCGGTCAAGGACGGCATCCCCATCTGGATCCGCAACACGTTTGCGCCCGCCGGGCTGGGTACCCTGATCTGCGCGCGGCCCACCTCCGCGCTGCCCGTCAAGGGCATCACCAGCATCGAACGCGTCGCGCTCATCAACCTGGAAGGCACCGGGATGATCGGCGTACCCGGCACCGCCCACCGCCTGTTCGGCGCGCTGCGCGAGGAGGGCATTTCGGTGATCCTCATTTCGCAAGGCAGCTCCGAGCACTCCATCTGCTGCGCGATCCCCGAGGAGCAGGCGGAGCGCGCCGCAACCGTGGTGCGCCGCGCGTTCGAGCGCGAGCTGCAGGAAGGCCAGATCCAGAGCGTCGACGTCGATCCGGATCTGGCGATTCTGGCCGTCGTCGGCGATGGCATGGCCGGCACACCCGGCGTCGCCGCCAAGGTGTTCGCGGCTCTCGGCACCTCCGGCGTCAACGTGCGCGCCATCGCTCAGGGCGCCTCCGAACGCAACATCTCCGCGGTGGTCGAGGGCCGCAGCGCCACGCGCGCGCTGCGCGCGGTGCATGCGGGTCTGTATCTGTCGCCACACACGATTTCGATCGGCGTGATCGGTCCGGGAACGGTGGGCCGCGTGCTGCTCGATCAGCTCGCCTCGCAGAGCGAGCGGCTGCGCCGGCAGTGCAAACTCGATCTGCGCGTTCGCGGCGTGCTCGGCTCGCAACGCATGCTGCTCGCGGACCCGGGCGTGGCGCTCGCTGACTGGCGCGCGCGCTACCAGGACAGCGGCACGGCGGCGCAGCTGACGCGCTTCGTCGAGCACGTGCGCGTCGACTACCTGCCGCATACGGTGCTGGTGGATTGCACGGCGAGCGCCGCGATCGCCGGCCGCTACGCCGACTGGCTGGCGGCCGGTATTCACATCGTGACGCCCAACAAGAAGGCCAACAGCGCCGATCTCGCCTACTACCATCGCCTGCACGAGGCGCGGCGTGCGGGCGCGTCCCATTACCTGTACGAGGCTACCGTCGGCGCGGGGCTCCCGGTAGTGCACACGCTCAGGGATCTGCGCGAGACCGGTGATGACATCACCAGCATCGAGGGCATCTTCTCCGGCACGCTCGCTTACCTGTTCAACCTCTACGACGGCCGGGTGAGCTTCTCGCAGATCGTGCAGGACGCGCGCCAGCGCGGCTTCACCGAGCCGGATCCGCGCGATGACCTGTCGGGGATGGACGTGGCACGCAAGCTCATCATCCTGGGGCGCGAGATGGGCCTGACGCTGGAGCTGCAGGACGTGCAAGTGGAAAGCCTGGTGCCCGCGGAGCTCGCGAGCGGCTCGATCGAGGAGTTCATGGCGCAGCTGCCCCGTTACGACGCCGCCTTTGCTAGGCGCCTGGAGGCGGCGCGCTCGCGCGGCAAGGTGCTGCGTTACACCGGCACTCTGACGGCGGCGGGTGAGGCGACCGTGGGCCTGAGGGAGCTCGATGCGCGCCACGCGTTTGCCAACATTGCGCTCACCGACAACGTCGTGCGCTTCGCGACGCGGCGCTACTGCGACAACCCGCTCATCGTGCAGGGACCCGGGGCCGGACCCGAGGTCACCGCCGGCGCCGTGTTTGCCGACCTGCTGCGACTTGCGGCCTACCTGGGTGCGCGGCTGTGAGCGCCGCGGCGGCGCTCGAGCGCGCGACGGCGTTCGCACCGGCGTCGGTGGGCAACGTCGCCATCGGCTTCGACATCCTGGGATTTGCGGTCGACGCACTCGGGGATCGCGTGACGGTGACCCGGCGCGCGGCCCCGGAAGTGGTCATCAGCGCGGTGCGCGGCATCGCCGGGGAGCTGCCGAAGGAGCCGCGCGACAACACCGCCGGGCGCGCGCTGCTGGCCATGCAGGAGGCGCTGCACTTGGAATTTGGCTTCACGGTGGAGATCGACAAGGGCATTCCGCTCGGCTCGGGCCTGGGCGGTTCCGCGGCCTCGGCGGTCGGCGCCGTGGTGGCGGCGAATGCGCTGTTGCCGCAAGCCTGCGGCCCGCTCGAGCTGCTGAAGTTCGCCATGGCCGGGGAGGCGGTGGCGAGCGGCGCGCGTCACGTGGACAATATCGCCGCTTCGCTGTACGGCGGGCTGGTGCTCACTGTCGGGATCGATCATCCGCGCGTGAAGCAGATACCGGTGCCGGCCGGGATCCGCGCCGTGATCGTCCATCCCCATATGTTCCTCGCCACCAGTCAGGCGCGCGCCATCCTCAAGGGCAGCGTGGAGCTGTCGGACTTCGTGTGGCAGACCGCCAACCTCGCCGGGTTCATCTCCGGCTGCTACACCGACGATCTGGACATGATCCGCGCTTCCTTCGAGGACGTCGTGATCGAGCCGCAGCGCCAGGCGCTCATTCCCGGCTTCCACGACGTGCGCCGCGGCGCCATGGAAGCCGGTGCCCTGGGCTGCTCGATCTCCGGCGCAGGGCCCTCGATGTTCGCCTGGGCGCCCGAGGCGAGGGCCCCGGCGGTGCTCGCGGCGATGAGCCGCGCGTTCGGGCGGCACGCGCTCGCGACCGATGAGTGGGTCGTGGAGGTGCGATCGGCCGGGGCACGGCTGATCAGATGAGTGCGCGATGACGGATCGAACTCTCTTTGTGAGCTCCCGTGGCCAGGCTCCCGCCACCGGCTTCGGTGCCGCGGTTCTTCAGGGCCTGGCGCCCGACGGCGGGCTGTACGCACCCCTCACCTGGCCGCGGCTCGCGCCGCCAGACTTCGAGGGCGCTCGCGACCTGCCCACCGTCGCCGCGCGGCTGCTGGCACCTTTCGTGGCCGGCGATCCGCTCGCGCCGATGTTGAGCGCGGTCGCGGCCGAAGCGTTCAACTTCCCCGCCCCGCTGGTGCCTCTGGAGGAGCGCAGGAGACTCTCGGTGCTCGAGCTGTTCCACGGGCCAACCGCGGCATTCAAGGATTTCGGCGCCCGCTTCCTCGCGGCCTGCTTCACGCGTCTGCGCAGCCGCGGCGAGCGAGCGCTCACCATTCTGGTTGCGACTTCCGGAGACACGGGGGGTGC
>CATPBQ010000196.1 GCA_955652795.1 uncultured Steroidobacteraceae bacterium
GCCACTCACCGGGTCGACGAGGGGGAAGATGCCGCCGTTGTGCGCGACCGTGTCGGCGATGGCGCGCGAGACAAAGCTCTCGACCTCCTCGGTCTTGTACGCGTCCATGTGCTCGCCGGTCGCCTGCACCGCGCCGGCCGCACTGAAGTCGAGTGCACGCTGGATGTTGCCCTGCGGGTCCTCGAGGAACTGCTTCTTGGCCTGCTCGGTGCTGAAGCAGTAGCGCTTGCCGTCGCGTGCCGTCCAGCTGATCGAGCAGTCCGTCGCGATCGACTGACCCTCCGCGAGCCCCATCGCACACTGGCCGCCGAATTCAGGCTGGGGGGCGCCCGCGGCGGGCGCTGCAGCACCGGCAGGCATGGCGCCGACCAGAAGAACACAGACGGCCAGCGCTATTGCAGCCAACGTTCGAGTCGAGCGCACGTATACCCCAGAACTGCTCGCGTCAGGACGCGTGCGCTGCGCGGCACGAGCACTCAGCGCTGTTGCAGTTCCATTGTCGCCAGCCACCACCGGCTGTCGCACCCAACACACCAACCTGCATGGATACCGAGCGGCATCAGGAAAGAGCCGCCCGCGCTGACCGCGGGCGGCTGGTGCGATCAGCGATTGGCCACGTAGAGCGTGATCTCGAAGCCAAGGCGCAAGTCAATCGCAGAAGGAGTCACCCATCTCATAGCCGCTCTCCTGTCATTGCTGGGAGCACTGCCGGTCCACACGGTGAGTATCGTCCACCGGCTGACGGCGATGCAACCACGCTTCGCGCCCGGTGCGCGTCGCTCGCGAGTCTGTGACGGAAATGGCACAGCGTTTCGGCACGCGGCCAGCGCGCGCCTCGATCCGCGTATATTCCCCGACAGATCGCGGTGTCGTCGCAGGGCAACTCTAGTCGAAGTGCAGCCTCACACCCGCCCAGAGTGCCCGCGGCGTGCCCGGCGAGACCGCGTTTTCATTGGTCCGCTCGCCCGGGTTGGCGCGCAAAGTGCCATTCGGGTTAAAGGTGTTCCTGGTCAGGAACCCCGCCGTGGAATACTGCTCGTCCAGTACGTTTACGATACGGGCGAAAAGATCGACGGACTTTCCGAGGTGATAGATGGCCTGCAAATTAACGACCGCGTAGCTCGGAATCCAGCCCGTGCCAGTCGGTGAGATGAAGGCGCCTTCACCGTTCGTGCCTCCCGCCTGATTGGCATTGTTTTCATTGCCGTGCAGATAGGAGCCCGAAACGATGATGAGGTTGCCGCCGAGCGCCAGGTGCGGATTCACCTCGTAATCGAGCACCAGCCTGCCGGTGTGGCGCGGTGTCAGAGGAATTCGGTCTCCGGGACGAACCACGATGTCGCCGTTGGCGTCTGCAGTGCTGTTTGATTGGGCGCTGACGACAAAACCGGACTGAAAGGTCGCATCGACAAGGCTATAAGCCAGATGCCACTGCAAGCCGCCGGCTTTTCCGCCCGCCGCAAGGTCAAGGCCTTCCCGGCGCGTATTGCCGACGTTGTCAAAGTAGCCTGAATTGGTACTTGCGGCGATGAACTCGATGTCGTCGCGATTAAGGGTGCGAAAAACGTCGGCACTCCAGTTCAAGCGGCGATCCGCCAGATTCCCGCGCAGCCCTATCTCGAATGTGTGCGCAACCACCTGCTTCAGATCCGGGTCACTCGCAAAATCGTTCGGCAGCCCGCAAGGATGCTGCGCGTCTGCACACCCCAGCTCCACGACGCTCGGTGCGCGACTCGCCTCGTTGTAGTTGGCGTAGTACGTCACCAATTCAGTTGGCGTGATGGTGAAGCCGATCGCCGGATTGATTCGACTGAAGGTGTGTCCGCCGACGAGGGGACCGGCCTTATCAAAGCCTGAGCCCGCATCGCCCACATCGGTATCCACGTGGTAGCCGTTGAGCGTTTCGGTGCTGCGGTTGTAACGGGCGGAGACGGTAAAATGCGCGAATTTGCTCGGGGACAGGCTGTCAGTCAGGTAAGCGCCGAAAATCCTGTTGCTGCCCCGCAGCGAGATGACCGTCTCGTTGTTGAGCGGATTGTCGAGATAGATGAGCGTGCGGTCCGGGGCGAACGTCCCGTAGCGCAATGCCTGCGCAAAATCGTCGTCGGAATCGTTGTAGTCGACGCCGAGAATGGCTTGGTTTTTCCAGCCAAGAAAATCCTGTGAGTCCGTCAACTGCACTCCGAATCCCACCGTGCGCTGAATCAGCCCCGACCGCTGCTTGGCGGCGTTCGAACAATAAGCAATCCCGAGCCGCTGCGCGGGCAGTACGCTGCAGTCGAGCGGTGGCCCGGGGTAGGTCTGAGCAAGGTAATTGTCGTTGTTGCTGCCGTTGCTGCTGGCGGTGATCAGATGGCGGTAGTAGGCGTTCGCCGAGAGCAACAAGTGATCGGACAGAAGCTGTGTGCCCGTGAGGTTCACGAAGTGCAGCAGGTTGTGGGTGGAGTCGGGCGTGTAGCTTTGCTCTCGCCGGTAGTAGAGCATGCTTAACGGCGTTGCACCGTTGCCGAACAGGCTCGTATCGGCGTAGGTATAGCTCAGATCCACGTCGGTCTTGTCGTTCTGCCACCCCACCTTTCCGAAAGCCTGCCAGACGGTTGTGGGTGACATGTCGCGCCAGCCGGTCTCGTCGAAGTAGTGAACGGTGGCGAAGTAGTCGAAGGGCCCGAGCGCACCTCCACTCTCCCCCTGGAACGAGCGCCGACCAAAGGAGCCACCATAGGC
>CATPBQ010000197.1 GCA_955652795.1 uncultured Steroidobacteraceae bacterium
ATTATACGGGGCTCCCACCACCAGGAGCTTCGGCGTGAGCGCGCGCACTTCACGCGCGATGGCCTGCCAGTCCGGACCGCCCTGGCCCACGGTGGCCGCGGGGCGCGGTGCGGCGCTGTGCGTCAGCGTGTCGCCGCAGGCGATGCCAATGCGTTTGAGTCCGAAGTCGAAGGCGAGGACGGTCTGGGCGCGGGTCATGCCTTACGCATGGCCGGCTTCCGGGCTCAGGCGATCGACGTCGATCCCCAGCAGGCGCCAGGCACCGGCCCAGCGCTCCTCGAACGGCAACTCGAACACCACGCGCGGATCCACCGGCATGGACGCCCAGGCGTTGTCGCGCAACTCGCGCTCGAGCTGGCCGGACTCCCAGCCTGCGTAGCCCAGAGCGATGAAGGCATCCGACGGGCCCTCACCGCGCGCCATGGCCGCGAGCACATCCCGCGAGGTGGTCACCTGGATGGTGTCGGACACTTTATGAGTATGGTCCCACTGCCCGCCCGGCCGGTGCAGCACGAAGCCGCGGTCGGTGTGCACCGGCCCGCCGCGCAGCACGGGCTGCGCCGCGATGTGCTCACTGGAGGGTTCGAGTTTCATCTGCGAGAGCACATCCGAGAGCTTCATCGGCAGCGGCTTGTTGAGCACAATGCCGAGCGCGCCCTTGTCGGTGTGCTCGCAGATGAGCGCCACGGTCTGCGCGAAGTTCGGGTCGGCGAGCTGCGGCATGGCGATCAGCAGGTGGTTCGTGAGGCTGCCGGCTTCGGACTCGGCGAGCGCCGGGGCCTCGCCGCCCTCAGCGCTTTCACTGTGATTGTCGCCCATGCCACCAGTATGGGCATGGGGACTACGACTCTCAAGGAACGGTTGACAGGGCGCCGCGGGCGACGCGCCCGCCGACGAACTGCCATTCGTAGGCAAAGCGCAACACGCGATATTGAGCGAGCAGCTCGGGCGGGAACGGGTCGAAAGGACTCGCCAGCTTCAGGATCGCCACCGCCGCCTGATCGAGTTCCGGGTTGCCGCTGGTGCGGCGGATGACCACCCGCTCGAGCGTGCCGTCGGCCGTGATGCCCACCTCGACGACCGGACTCGCCTGCGCGCGGGCGCCGCGGGCCGCGCGCGGATAGTTGATCGTGCCGATGCGCTCGACCTTGCGCCGCCAGCCGTCCAGGTAGGGCGCGAGCGTCGCCGCACGCGTGTCCGGCGTGACCCACAGCTCCTCGCGCTCCGGTCCCCGCAGCTGCACGGGGCCTTCCTCATCCTGCGGTCCGGGTTGCGCCACCGCGGGCTCGTCCACCAGCAGCGGCCGCTCGCGCACCGTGCCGGTGCTGCCCGCGTCGGCGAGGTAGTGCACGTCGGTGTTCCAGGCGACGGTGGTGAGGATGCGCTCATCCTGACTACCGGCCATCTCGCCGCTCGAGGTGAGGGAGTCGCCCTCGGGCGTGCCCGGGTGTCTTGCCTTGGGGACGGAGGAGGAGCGGTTGTGGGGCGCCACCGGGTCGCGCGTGTTGCCGGAGCCCAGCTGCGTGCGCTGTGCCAGGTAGGTCGCGGAGGCGTTCTGGTCAGCCTCCGGGAGCTCGTCCGACACCAGCAGCACTTCCAGTCCCGGAGCGCTCCCCCGGTTACCCGCGCTGGCGCTGAAGGTGAGCCCGAGAATCACGAGTCCGTGCAGCAGGCCCGCCAGGAACAGCATGGTCAGCAACCGGTCCCAGACCGGGGCCTTGCCTTCCCGCAGCATGAGCGCGCGGCGTGCCATCCGGTTGCCTCAGCCCGCCAGGCGCCGCTCGATGGCCGCGATCAGCAGCTCCCCGATGCGGATTCCGAACTGCTTCTCGAGCTCGCGGATCCCGGTGGGACTGGTGACGTTGATCTCGGTCACGAAGCCGCCGATCACGTCGAGGCCGACGAACAGCATGCCTTGCGCGGCCAGCGCCGGCCCGATCTGCCCGGCGAGCCAGCGGTCGCGCTCGTTCAGCGGCCGGCCGACGCCGCGGGCACCCGCGGCCAGGTTGCCGCGATGATCCTGCGCGCCGGGGATGCGCGCGAGTGCGTACTGCACCGGTTCGCCGTCGATCAGGAGCACGCGCGAGTCACCCGATTCCATGATGTCGGGAATGTAGCGCTGCGCGAGCGCGAAGCGCTGCCCGTAGTCGGTGAGGGTCTCGAACACCACGCGTGCGTTCAGATCGCCCTCGCCGAGCACGAAGATCGAGCGGCCACCCATGCCATCCAGGGGCTTGCAGACGATTTTGCGCTGCTCGCGCAGGAAGCCGGCCAGCTCCCCCATGTCGCGCGTGATCAGGGTCGGCGCGCAGCACTGCGGGAACCAGGCCGTGTAGACCTTCTCGTTCATGTCACGCAGCCCCTGCGGGCGGTTGACGACGAGCACACCCTGGCTCTCGGCGCGCTCGAGGATGTAGGTGCTGTAGATGTACTCGATGTCGAACGGCGGATCCTTGCGCATCAGGATGCACCCCAGGGCGCTCAGGGGTTCGATAGCCGGCTCCCCCAGGGTGAACCAGCCCGCGGGGTCGGGCCTGACCGTGAGCGCTCGCATGCGCCCGTACGCGACCCCGTCGCGCAGC
>CATPBQ010000198.1 GCA_955652795.1 uncultured Steroidobacteraceae bacterium
AGTTGAGCACCGCTGCAAGGCGCGCGTCCGACAGGGCCGAGTTGGCCGCGCCGGGCACCCGCAGCACGTAGTTGCGTCCTTCGCTCGTGCGCATGAAACGCGCAAGCGCTCCGGCGAGCGGTGGGATCTTGCCGGGCACGCCCCGGGCTTCGGCGCCGTGACAGCCCATGCAGTAGAGCATGTAGTCCTCGCCCGGGCTCGCGCTCGCCGCGCCGGCGAGGGCGCTTACAGCCAGCCCGGTTGTGGCGAGCAACAGGAGGCGCCGCATGGTCTCTAGGGCCCGCCCGGCACGACGCTCTTGCGGTGTTCGCGCACCGCGGCGCCGTCCACCGCATGGGCACGCTCGGCGGCGATCTCCTCGGTGGTGAGGGGTTTCACGTCCGCGGGCGCGTGGTCGAGATCGAACACGACGAAGTTGAGAGTTGCCGCCAGGGTCGCGTCATCCAGGCGTGCGAATTCCGGCATCTGGAAGTTGTAGTGTTTGTCGTCGACGGTTATGTCGCCGACCATACCGTACAGCACCGTCAGCGCGAGCTGCCGGCGTCCCTCGACGCTGGCGGCGTAGCGCGCGGGGTAAGACAGCAGCGGCGGCGCCAGCGCCGGCAGTCCGGCGCCCGCGGGTCCGTGGCACACGGCGCAGTTCGCCTGGAAGCTGCCGAAACCCGCCGGGTACGCCGGGGAGGCGGCATCGGCAGCGCGCGCGGCGGGCGCCGCCACGAGGCTCACGACCGCCGGCACGGCCCACGCCAGCGCTCCGCGCGCGACGCCGCGGGCGCCCGGGCCGCGACGCCTCATTTTTCCGCGACTCCCAGGATGACGGACACCGAGCAGTGATAGTTCGAGTCGGCGTTGGCCATGCACCAGTTGAGGTCGTTGTTGCGCGACGGCCGGTACATCGGCTTCTCGCGCTCGTTACGGTTGCACTCGCAGTTGCCGCAGCTGGTCTTCCCGCAACAGTCGTTGTAGGAGAGGATGTAATCGCGGCCGTCGCCGGGGTTGTGGCACGTGCCGATCCAGGTGATAGGCGAGGGGGCAGTGCCCGGCGGACAGGTACTGGAGGTGCCGCCGCAGCACGAGCACAGGAAGCCGTCGATGGCGCAGTACTTCCAGTACTGACAGCTCTCGGGGCTGTCGGGTTTGGGGGTGGCGTCGCTCGCCCAGGCACGGCCGCCGCGATCCACCGGCAACAGCGGCAGCAGCGCGGCGCCGGTCAGCAGTTGACCCAGCGAGGCCAGCAGGCTGCGCCGTGAGGTGCGTCGCGCCAGCGAGCGCGAGGAGTGTTCGAACAGATGATCGAGCGAGCGCATCACATGCCCCGTACTTTTAAGGATTCAGCATCATCCAGGGCGTCTGGCCGAGGTGCTTCTCCACGTGTCGCACACGGCCGCTGAGGGCATCGAGCACTGCCACGTCTGAAGTTTCGGTCGCGGCAAACAGGATCGGCGCGGAATCCTGCGACACCTGCACGGCGTGCACCCGGGAAAGGCCGGCCGCATGCACCGGCCAGCGCGCCAGGCGCCGGTGGCTGGCCATATCAAACACCCAGATTTCGGTTCCGCCGTCCTTGTGCGTGCCTTCTCCGCCCTGGTGCATGGGCACGTACAGCCGGCCGAGCCCGCGGTGAATGGCGCCCACCTGTTCCGCACCCGGACGCCAGCGGCCCTTTTCGGCGGGGCTCACCAGCGACCAGGGCGGCGTAAAGGCGGGTTGTGCGCCTGACAGGTCGACCTCGTGCACTTCGCCCAGGAAGGACAGGAACGCGTAGCCGCCGGTGGTCGGAATGCCCTGCACGAACACCGGATCGCCGTCGGGGTCGAAGAACGGCTCCGACAGCGCGCGCGCGGCTTCGTGACCTTGCGTGTCGAGGGTGACGGTGAGCAGCCGGCCGCTTTCACAGAGGGACGAAACTCGGTTCGGCCCCCAGGGGATCACCAGCACACAGCCGGCGGTATCGATCTCCCCGAGCACCGCCCGCCGCGCCGGATCCAGAACGCCGAACGAGGCGGCAGGCGTCACGTAGGCCGCGTACAGGAAGTGGCCGTCGGCGCTGTAGGCGATGTTGAAGAGACTGGGAGAGGTCTCGGCGCGCTTGGGCGGCAGCACGATTTCGCCGGTAATGGCGAGTGTCGTGTTGTCGGTGAACTCGACCACGTCGGTGCGCGTGCCGCGGCTGCCGCGCGCGAAATAGGTGGTGGCCACGACCGTAGTGGCGCCGTCGGGCGAGAGATTGACGCTCGGGACAAAGCCCGCGTCGATCTGCCCGAGACGACGATAGGTGTCGCCGTCGAACAGATGCACGCGGGCATCGATCTCGTTATCGAACGCGTCATCGAACACGTAGACCCAGTGCGGGCTTTTCGGCGGCAGGGGTTGCACGGTGAGATGCTCGGCGGGCAGCGGTGGCGGCGCCGCCTGCACCAGCACGCTGAACGTCAGGCACAGCGCTGCTGCGGACCTAAGAGGCGGAGATCGCATCGGGCACCCCATGCAAAGCCGGGCTCGCGTCGTCGGGCATCGCGCCCCGTGCGCGCGTGGCACGTTTCCGGCGGCGGCGGCTTTGCGGCGAGTCTCGCACATCGCCAGGGGCCGGAAAAGGCGCACCCTGTCGGGCGCGCGCCGACGGCGCTGGTTTGACCGCCCGCGGCGCCTGCCGTAGAGTCACCTGCCCTTCGCCCGATAACCAATAATCGATTATCGATAGCTCGCGATGCCCGCCGTGCCGCTGCAATCGCTGTGGTCCGTGACGGCGCCGGCCGGCCCCGCCTGCGCGGCACTCAGCACCACGTGGCGCGCCCAGGCCGCCGTCATCGGCGCCGGCTATACCGGCCTGTCGGCCGCCCTGCACCTGGCGCTGGCCGGCCGGGAAGTGGTGGTCCTCGAGGCCGCCGACATCGGCGCGGGTGCCTCCGGCAGCAACGGCGGCCAGGTCATCCCGGGGGTCAAGCACGATCCGGATAGGCTCGAGCAGATGCTCGGAGCCGATGCCGGCGCGCGAGCGGTGGCGACCGTCGCGGCAGGGCCTGACCTGGTGTTCGAACTGATCGCCCGGCACGGCCTGCAATGCGATGCGGTGCGCACCGGCTGGATTCAGCCTGCGGCCTCGGAGGCTGCGCTGGCGCAGCTCGCCGCCCGGGTGGAGCAGTGGCGGCGCCGCGGAGCCGCGGTGGAACTATTGTCGCGCGCCGAGGTGCTGCGGTTCACAGGATCCAGCCGCTACTGCGGCGGGCTGCTCGATCGCCGCGGCGGCACCGTGCAGCCGCTGTCCTACGTGCGCGGGCTCGCCGAGGCCCTCGGACGCTGCGGCGGGCGTATCTTTACCCGCAGCCCGGCGCTGAAGCTGACACGCACCGCGGCCGCCTGGAGCATCGAGACGCCTCGCGGCTGTCTCAGCGCACCGCTCGTCATCATCGCGACCAACGCCTACACCGGTGCGGTCACGGACGATCTGCGCCGCACGGTGGTGGCGGTGCCGTCCTTCCAGGTGGCCACGGCACCCATTCCCGCGACGCTGCGCGGAGCAATCCTGCCCGGCGGGCAGGCGGCCTCCGACACCCGGCGTCTGCTGCGGTATTTCCGCCTGGATGCGAGCGGACGGCTGGTGATGGGCTCGCGCGGCACGTTCGCGGCGGTCCCCGGCGCGCGGGCGGTACGGTACCACTACCGCGCCGTCCACGAAGTCTATCCGCAGCTCGAAGGCCTGGCTTTCGAATACCACTGGGGAGGGCTCGTGGCCATGACGCGCGACCACCTGCCACACCTGCATGAGCTCGCGCCGGGCCTGCTCGCGGGCCTCGGCTACAATGGTCGCGGAGTCGCCATGGCAACCGTGATGGGGCGCCTGCTGGCGCTGCGCGCGCTGGGAACCCCCGCTGCGGAGCTCGGCTTTCCGGTCACGCCGCTGCGGCCGATGCCGTTCCACGCCCTGGGTGGCATCGGTGCGCGCGCGACGATCCAGTATCTGCGGCTGGCGGACGCTCTGGCACGCACGTGCAGCGTTGGTCTCTGATAGCGCCCGCCTTCAACCGGTTGCCCAACCCATGCGCACGGCGACCAGATAGCCACGATGAACCAGGGCCGGCCGATCCGGGGTCTGCGTAGTGTGCACAGGGCGC
This sequence comes from uncultured Steroidobacteraceae bacterium, assembly GCA_955652795.1. GTDB lineage: Bacteria > Pseudomonadota > Gammaproteobacteria > Steroidobacterales > Steroidobacteraceae > 13-2-20CM-66-19. Next base: position 4,113 of record CATPBQ010000198.1, read on the forward strand.
TCGACGGCACACTGTGCGCTCTCCGCAGCGCGCGCCGGCGGCGCCACGCTGAACACCGCGGCAACCAGCAGCCCGAGGACAAGATTGATGAGCAACGTTCCCAACACCGCCCAGGTGGTGACTCTCATGGCGCTCTCCTCCCAGCAATTTTTACTGCGCGTATGAGACACCTTGGGGTGCGGCGGCGTCAGCGCAGCGGCGTCGAATCCATCCTCGTGGCCAACGGGTTCGTCCCCGCGGGCGCGGCGGCGTTGCAGTGAGCCTGTCCGTGGCTGCGACCCCGCCGGCGGCAGGCACCGCGACTCTGGTAGCGGTGCTCCCGAATCATCGATTCGATGAGGCCCGCCTGGTGCGCTATCTGAACGAACGCCTGCCGGGCTTCGGCGCCGAGTGCGAGATCCGGCAATTCCAGGGCGGGCAGTCGAATCCGACGTTTCATCTGGCAACGCCGGGCGCCGCGTACGTGCTGCGCAAGAAGCCGCCCGGGGTGCTGCTGCCTTCGGCGCACGCCGTCGATCGGGAATTCACGGTCATGCGAGCACTCGCGGGGACCGCCGTCCCGGTGCCGAAGGTGCTGCTGCTGTGCACGGACGAGTCCGTCATCGGACAGATGTTCTATCTGATGGAATGCGTCGAGGGCCGGGTGTTCGCCGATCCGGGTCTGCCGCAGCTGAGCGCAGCCGAGCGAGCGGCGATCTACGCCTCGATGAACGATACGCTCGCGAATCTGCATCGGGTCGACATCGGGCAAGTGGGGCTGACAGACTTTGGGCGCCCGGAAGGGTTTCTGACCCGGCAGATTGCGCGCTGGTCACGGCAGTACGCCGCATCGCAACTGCCGCGCTGCACAGCGATGGATCAGCTCATGGCGTGGCTCGCCGCGCAGGACCCGGGTCCGGAGGAGGTCGCGATTCATCACGGCGATTTCAGGCTCGGCAATCTGATGATCCACCCGAGCGAGCCAAGGGTGATCGCGGTCCTTGATTGGGAGTTGGCCACCCTCGGCCACCCGTTGGCCGACCTCGCGTACACCTGCCTCGTGTACCACGGATCGGTGTTCATGAGCGGCGCCACTCCGCTCGCGGCGAGCGCCGGCATTCCCTCGGAAGCGGACTTCGTCAGCGCGTATTGCCGCCGCGCGGGACGCGGGCCCGTCGCCGCGTGGCCGTACTTCCTCGCGTTCTCACTGTTCCGGGCGGCGGCCATTCTCGCGGGGGTCTACCGCAGAGCTCTTGACGGCAACGCCGCCGACGCCAACGCACTCACGCGCGGCGCGTCGTACCCGGAGGTCGCGGAGCTCGGGTGGTCGATCGCACGCAGCGCATGAGTGCTGTCACGACCCCGGTGACAGGGGCGTCATCGGGGCGCCATCACATTCCCGAGACACCACGCACCCGTGCCTGTAATCTCCTCCCCCGTTCGGGCAACCTCTGACATTAGGGGGTCAGATGGCGTCCGGGGGACACACAACAGTCATCCAGAGAGTCCTGGAGGGACGGGCGGGTAAGCCCGCGACGAGCGAGGAGGGGACTACGGCGACTGTCGCGGTCTTGGTGCGTGTGCTGCCGCCGCCGAAAGCGCTCCTGGTCTTTCAGGATGCGCCGCTGCGCCAGCACATGCAGCGGCGCATCACGCCCGATGTGCTGGAATGCGAGGCGGTCGCCGACGACGAGGAAGCCCTGCGCCGGTTTGGCGCCGAGTTTCGCCCGGTGGTGCTCACCGACAGCCCGGAGCTGATACGCAAACTGCGGGCGCATCCCGGCGCACGGACGCCGTTCATCGTCTACGTGGCCGAGGTCGATGACGCCGAGGAGCGGGAGGCGGGAATCCTCGCCGGGGCCGACGAATGCGTCGGGCGGCGGGTCAGCGACGTCGAGCTGGACGCGCGCATCCGCGC
>CATPBQ010000199.1 GCA_955652795.1 uncultured Steroidobacteraceae bacterium
CACGCCGTAATGCTCCAGCTCGATCACCGCCGCGGGCGCCTCCTTGCACATCAGCTCGATCGCGTCCTGGTCGCCGAGCCAATCCGAGCCCTTGACGGTGTCGTACATGTGCCAGCGCCAGTCGTCCTCGCCCATATTGCCCAGGGCGGCGCTGATTCCGCCCTGTGCAGCCACCGTGTGGCTGCGCGTCGGAAAGAGCTTGGTGATGCAGGCGGTCGACAAACCGCTTTCGGCAAGGCCGAGCGTGGCGCGCAGGCCCGCGCCTCCGGCACCTACGACGATGACGTCGTAGCTGTGATCGACGAACGCGTAAGCGTTCATGACGCGGCCCCGAAGGCCACCTTGAGGACGGCAAACACGCCCGCCGCCGCGATCAGCGTATGCGCGAACATCACGCTGACGAGCGTCACGGTCCTGGCGCCGGCGCTGTGAACATAGTCCTCCACCACCACGCGCACACCCAGCTGCGAGTGCCACGCTGCCACCAGCACAAAGAGAATGAGGAGCAGCGCCGTCCAGCTGCCACCCATCCAGGCGACCACGGTGGCATGATTGAACGAGGGCAGCGACAGCAGCGACACCACGAACCAGATCGACAACGGCACCAGCGCTACCGAGGTCAGGCGCTGCATCCACCAGTCGTGCACGCCCTGCTTCGCCGAGCCGGCGCCCAGCACCTTGCCTAACGGGCTGCGCAGGCTCATGGGCCCCGCGCTCCGGCGAGCCACGCGCAGTAACCGACCAGCAGCATGAGGGCGATGCTGACCCCGACCACCAGCCACGCGCTCCTTTGCGCCTGTACGCGCTCCAGTCCCCTGCCGGTGTCCCAGACGAGGTGACGGACGCCGGCGCTGAGGTGGTAGCAGAACGCGATGATGAGAGCCGCATAGACCAGCTTCATGACCGGCAGCGACAGCAGCCTTGCGGCGCGCGCCTGAGCGTGCGCGCCACTCGCCACCGCCATGAGCCAGTACACCAGCAGCAGCAACCCGAGCGACAGTCCAACTCCGGTGAGGCGATTCAGGATGGAAGTCGTCAGGGTGTACTTGAACTTGTACACCGACAGGTGAGGCGATAGGGGCCGCGGCGGCATAGACTAAAAATCGATGCAGCGGCCGTTCTTTTCCCAGTCCCCGAAGCGTGTGGGCTCAGGTCCCGCGGGGCCTGCGACCTCGCGCGGCCGTGGGACAAGGGGATCGCGGGCGGTGCTCGCGCACGGCGCAGCGACTGCAGTGGAAGCCGGAAGATCAGCGGGCGGGATGAAAAAAGGTGCGCCTGGGTTCTTGCGATGCGGCGTCGGCATACCCATTAAGTCTGACAGAATTCGTAGACGGCAGCCATGTAAAAGTTAAGGAAAAACAACGGTCAACTTCATGTGCACCGAATGGAATTCAGTATCGCTCGACTCGCTCGGCGTGCTGCGCGCGCGCGGCGCGGACGTGGTGTCGTTCCTGCAGGGACAGCTGTCGAACGATGTTGCGCTGTTGGGGCCGCAGCGCTCGCTGCTTGCCGGTTATCACAACCCGCAGGGCCGCGTGATCGCACTGCTGCGGCTGGTGCAGGCCTCGCCGGACGAGGTGCTGGGAATTTTGCCGCGCGAGCTCGCCGCGGCGGCGACGAGTCGGCTCGCGAAATTCATTCTGCGCGCGAAAGTAAAGGTGGCCGATGAATCGGCGAGTTGGCAGGCCACAGGTCTCGTAGCGCCCGAGTCGCCCGCGGGTCCCGCGCCGCCGTTCACGGGCGCATTGCCGGACACCTTGAACGAGGTCGTGCGCATGGGTGACTTGATCGCGGTGCGCATCGGCGCGCTGCCTGCGCGTTGGCTCGTGCTCTCTCCCGTCGGCGCACGGTCCGCGGCTTGCGCGCCGATGCCGTTGGAGCGGTGGCGCCGCCTCGCGGTGGCGGCCGGCGAACCGGAGGTCTACGCGGCCACCTCCGAGGAGTTCGTGGCGCAGATGCTGAATCTCGACGTGCTGGGCGCGATTGCCTTCGACAAGGGTTGCTACACCGGCCAGGAAGTCATCGCGCGCGCTCACTACCGCGGACGCGTGAAGCGCCGTCTGCAACGCTTCGTTACGCATTCCCCGTTGCGGCTCGAACCCGGCGATGCCGGCGAGCTCACTGACGGTCGGGCATTCAAGGTCGTGAACGCAGTGCCGCTAGCGGACGGCCGTTGCGAATTTCTCGCCGTGGCGCCGCTCGGCGCGGACGACTCCGCCGCCGGCAGGTCGCAGCACGAGACGCAGCGCGCGACCGTGATCAACGCGCAGCAGCTCGAGCTACCCTACTCGCTGCCCGCGTAAAAGCTGTTCGAGGCGGGGCACCCGTGCCGCGCTCGGTGAGGGCCGCGCGCTCGGTCAGGGCCGCGCGAACTTGAGGTGAGTAACCCTCGGAGTGGCCACCGTCCGGACCCACTCCAGGCCGTGAAGATCGTCGCCCACGCCCTCGAACAGGCGCTCCCCACCGCCCAGGAGCGTCGGGACCAGGTTGATCTCCATCTCGTCGACGAGGCCGGCGACCAGGTACTGTCTCGCAGCGCTCGCGCCCCCGGCTAGCGCCACGTCCTTGCCGTTCGCCGCGCGCTGCGCCTGCTCGAGCGCTGCCTCGAGGCTGCCGGTGACGAAGGTGAATGTGGTCCCGCCCTGAAGTTCGAGCGACCCGCGTGCGTGATGGGTGAGGACAAAGACGGGATGGTGAAACGGCGGATTGCTCCCCCACCAACCGTTCCACGGCGCTGTGGCGTCCCACGGGCCGGGATGGCCACCGAACATGTTTCGTCCCATCAAGGTCGCACCGATATTGGCAAGCGCCGCGGCCATGACCGCACTGCTCTCGTTGATCTCTCCGCCTTCAAGTCCCTGCGGCGCACGCCACAGCGCGAGCGGGAAGGCCCACTGGTGCAGGCGCGTGCCGCCGATTCCGAGCGGGTTGTCCACGCTCTGGTGAGGGCCGGCCACGAACCCATCGAGCGACATGGAAATCGTAAATCGCAGTTTTGACACCGTGGAACCTCGATCGGGCGTTGTCACTGCGCCTCGGGCCGCATGTGCGGGAACAGAACGACGTCGCGGATCGAGGGCGAGTCGGTGAAGAACATGACCAGCCGGTCGATGCCGACCCCGAGTCCCGCGGCCGGCGGCATGCCGTACTCGAGCGCGCGTATGTAGTCGGCGTCGTAGAACATCGCTTCCTCATCGCCCTGGTCCTTGCGGGCGGCCTGCGCGCGGAAGCGCGCCGCCTGCTCCTCGGGATCGTTGAGCTCGGAGAAGCCGTTGGCGATCTCGCGCCCGGCGAGGAAGAACTCGAAGCGATCGGCGATGAATGGATCGGCATCGTTCGGTCGCGACAGCGGTGACACCTCCGCCGGGTAGGCGTACACGAAGGTCGGATCGAGCAGCGCGCTTTCGGCGGTTTTCTCGAACAGTGCCATCTGCAGCTTGCCGGCGCCGTCTTCGCGCTCGACCTTGACGCCGAGCTGCTCGCAGCGCTTGCGCAGGTAGGTGAGGTCGCGCAGCGACGGCGGAGAGATCCCCGGGCTGTGATCGATGATGGCCTGCTCGAGGGTCACTCGCTTGAAGGCCTTACGGAGATCGTAGGCGCGCCCCTGGTAGGTGATCTGCTGCGAGCCGTGCAGCGCCTCGGCCAGTCCGCGGGTCGCCTTCTCGATCCAGTCCATCAGGTCACGGTAGTCGGCGTACGCGAGGTACAGCTCGAGCATCGTGAATTCCGGGTTGTGCTGCGTCGACAGCCCCTCATTGCGGAAGTTGCGGTTGATCTCGTACACGCGCTCGAGCCCGCCCACGATCAGGCGCTTCAGGTACAACTCCGGGGCGACGCGCAGGTACATGTCGAGATTGAGCGCGTTGTGATGCGTGCGGAAGGGGCGCGCGCTGGCGCCGCCCGGGATCGGCTGCATCATCGGCGTCTCGACCTCGAGAAAATCGAGCGCATCGAGGAAGTCGCGCAGATAGCGGACGATTCGGGCGCGGGTGCGGAATACATTGCGGCTCGCTTCGCTCACGATCAGGTCGAGGTAGCGGCGCCGGTAGCGCGTCTCGGTGTCGGCGAGCCCGTGCCACTTGTCCGGCAGCGGCCGCAGCGACTTCACCAGCAGCCTCAGGGCTTCCACGCGCACCGACAGCTCGCCGGTCTTGGTGCGGAACAGGACGCCGCTCGCGCCCACGAGGTCGCCGATGTCCCAGCCCTTGAAGTGCTCGTAGGCCGCACCGAGCGCCTCCTGTTGCA
>CATPBQ010000200.1 GCA_955652795.1 uncultured Steroidobacteraceae bacterium
CAGTGTGCGCAACGCGCTCGACCGTGCGCGGCTGCGCCAGGCGAGCCGCCTGTTTGCCGACAAGGATCGGCGCTTCACGGCTGAAGAGCTGACGACGATCGCCGCTTGCGACATCCGCGCCAGCCGGGTGTTCCAGGCCAGCGCCACACCGAGCCCCCCATAATCATCAAGGAGTCGCGACGATGCATCTCGGGCGCACCACGCTCTCAAAATTCCTGATCCAGCAGCTCACCGACATCCCCGGTGCCAGTGACCTGGGGGCGCTGCTGGTGGATGTGGCCGCCGCCGTCAAGGCGATCTCAGCGATGACCGCCAAGGGAGCACTCGGCGGTTATCTCGGCGAACACGGCGGCAAGAACGTGCAGGGCGAAACGCAGCAGAAGCTCGACCTGCTGGCGCACGAGGTGCTCATACGCAGCTGCGAGTGGGGCGGACTGCTCGCCGGCTTGGTTTCCGAGGAACTGGAGCATCCCTACCCGGTGCCGGCCGAATACGCGCGCGGTCGTTATCTTCTCGTGTTCGATCCGCTCGACGGCTCTTCAAACACCGATGTGAACGTATCGGTCGGCACGATCTTCTCGGTGTTGCGACACGATGACACCGGGATCCCGGGCGTCGCCGACTATCTGAAGCCGGGTGAGCAGCAGGTCGCCGCCGGCTACGCCATCTACGGTCCCGCGACCATGCTCGTCATCAGCGCGGGCAAGGGCACACACGGTTTCACGCTCGATCGGGAGATCGGCAACTTCATCCTGACACATCCGAACCTGCAGATTCCGGCTGATACCAGCGAGTTTGCCATCAACACCAGCAACGCCCGCTTCTGGGAGCCGCCGGTGCACCGGTACGTGACAGAATGCCAGGCGGGAAAGTCGGGCATTCGCGGTCGCGATTTCAACATGCGCTGGATCGCCTCGCTGGTCGCGGAGGTGCATCGCATCCTCATGCGCGGCGGGGTGTTCATGTATCCCAGGGACAGCAAGGACAAGAGCAGGCCGGGACGGCTGCGCCTGCTGTACGAAGCGAATCCGATCAGTCTGCTCGTGGAGCAGGCGGGAGGTCGCGCGACGACCGGTAACCAGCGCCTGATGGAGGTGAAGCCCGAGTCACTGCATCAGCGCGTTCCGCTGATCCTGGGCTCGCGCAACGAGGTCGAGCGGATCGAGCGCTACCACGCCGAATACGAAAGCGGCGCGGACCGGCCGTTTACCTCACCGCTCTTCAACGAACGCTCGCTGTTCCGGCCGGAGGCACTGCTTTGAACGCTGCGTACGCTGGTGCGTCAGTTCCGGGAGTTTCTGCGTGTCCATCAAGCATCCCATAATCGCGGTGACCGGATCCTCCGGCGCGGGAACCACCACGGTCATGAAGAGCTTCGCGCACATCTTCCGGCGCGAAGGCATCAAGGCGCAGGTCATCGAGGGCGATTCCTTTCACCGCTATAACCGCGTCGAGATGCGCGAGCGTGTGCAGGCTGCCGATCGCGGCGTCGGTCCGCAAGTCAGCCATTTCGGCCCGGAAGCAAATCTCCTCAAGGAGCTGGCCGACACCTTTGCCGAGTATGGCGCGGCCGGTGGCGGCAAGGTGCGCCGCTACGCGCATGACGCGGCCGAGTCCAAGGAACTCGGCTGCGACGCGGGCACTTTCACCGACTGGCAGTCGATGACGCCCGACAGCGACCTCCTGTTCTACGAAGGCCTGCATGGCGCTTACGTCGGCGATGGCATCGATGTCGGACGGCACGTCGATCTGCTGGTCGGCGTCGTGCCGATCGTCAATCTCGAGTGGATCCAGAAGCTGCATCGCGACCGGCATCATCGTGGCTACAGCCAGGAGGCCGTGGTCGACACGATCCTGCGGCGCATGCCCGACTACGTGAACCACATCTGTCCGCAGTTCAGCCGCACCCACGTCAACTTCCAGCGCGTGCCGACGGTGGACACCAGTAACCCGTTCATCGCCAGGGACATACCCAGCGCCGACGAGTCCATGGTGGTGATCCGCTTCGCCAACCCCAAGGGCATCGACTTTCCCTATCTTATTTCCATGCTGCACAACTCGTGGATGAGCCGACCGAACAATATCGTGGTGCCGGGCGGGCAGATGGGGCTCGCGATGCAGTTCATCTTCACGCCCATGATCCTGCGCCTGGTCGATCTCAAGAGACGCGCGTAGCAGGGAGGCTGGCCGCATGAATGCTCAAGTCAGACCGAAGCCCGCTGAGCGGCAGGAACTGTGCAACGCGCTGCGCTTTCTGGCGATCGACGCCGTGGAGGCCGCCAACAGCGGTCATCCCGGCATGCCCTTAGGGATGGCGGACATCGCCGAGGTGCTCTGGCGTGAGCACCTGAAGCACAATCCCGCCGATCCGCTGTGGCCCGACCGCGACCGCTTCGTGCTTTCCAACGGTCACGGCTCGATGCTGCTGTACGCGCTGCTGCACCTCACCGGTTATGCGCTGCCGCTGGAAGAACTGAAGCGCTTTCGTCAACTGCACAGCAAGACTCCCGGACATCCGGAGGTCGGAGTCACGCCCGGGGTGGAAACCACCACCGGCCCGCTCGGTCAGGGGCTGGCCAATGCCGTCGGCATGGCGCTCGCTGAGCAGTTGCTGGCCGCGGAATTCAATCGGCCGGGTCACACGATCGTCGACCACCGAACGTGGGTATTCGTCGGCGACGGTTGTCTGATGGAAGGCATCAGCCACGAAGCCTGCTCGCTCGCCGGAACGCTGAGGTTGTCGAAACTGGTGGCGATCTACGACGACAACGGCATCAGCATCGACGGCCACGTCGAGCACTGGTTCACCGACGACACCCCGAGGCGCTTTGAGGCCTACGGCTGGCGTGTCATACGCGAGGTCCCCGGCCACGACACTGCGGCCATCGAGGCAGCCCTCGAGCAGGCGCGCGAGGACTGCGGCCGGCCGACGCTCGTGTGCTGCAAGACCGTGATCGGTCACGGCAGCCCCAACAAGGCGGGCACACACGATGTACACGGTGCCGCCCTTGGCGCGGCAGAGGTCGCTGCAACCCGCGCGAACCTGGGCTGGACGGCCGGGCCGTTCGAGATTCCCGGGGAAATCCAGGCCGCCTGGAACGCCCGCGAGGCGGGCGCGGCGCGCCAGTGCGACTGGCAGCGCCGCTTTGCCGCCTACGCACAGGCTCATCCGCAGCTCGCGGCCGAATTCGAGCGACGCGTGCGCCGGCGTGCACTGCCTGCGCAGTGGTACGACGCCAGTCAGCGGCTGCTGGCCGCGACGGTGGCGCAGGCAGCAAGCATCGCCTCGCGCAAGGCCTCGCACAATGCGATCGAAGCGTTGCAGCCGCTGCTGCCGGAGCTTCTCGGTGGCTCGGCCGACCTGACCGGTTCGAACCTGACTGCGGCCCGTGGCAGCGTCGCCGTGCGCCGTGGTGGCTGGGGCAACCACATCAACTATGGCGTACGTGAGTTCGGCATGAGCGCGGTGATGAACGGCATCGCCCTGCATGGCGGCTACCTACCCTACGGGGGCACCTTTCTCACCTTCTCGGACTACAGCCGCAATGCCGTACGCATGGCGGCGCTCATGCGTCAACGGGTGATCCACGTGTTCACGCACGACAGCGTTAGTCTCGGCGAAGACGGTCCGACGCACCAGCCGGTGGAACACGCAAGCAGCCTGCGCCTGATTCCCAACAATGCAGTCTGGCGCCCGTGTGATGCCGTCGAGACCCTGGTGGCCTGGCAGGCCGCGATCGAGCGACACGATGGGCCGACGTGCCTGCTGCTGTCGCGCCAGAGCCTGCCGCACTTTGCACGCAGCGCACAGCAGCTGGATGACATCCGCAGGGGCGGCTACCTCCTGACCGACAGCGACGGACCCGCCACCATCACGCTACTCGCGACTGGCTCGGAAGTCGCCCTCGCCATGCGTGCGCGCGAGATGCTGGGCGCGCGGGGCATCGCCGCGCGCGTGGTCTCAATGCCCAACTGCGGTGAGTTCGATCGGCAGAGTGCTGAGTATCGCGCGACGGTGCTGCCGCGTGCGCTGCCGGTTCTGGCGATCGAAGCGGGCGTGAGCAAGTTCTGGCGGGCCTACACCGGCCTTGACGGTGACGTGCTCGGCATCGATCGATTCGGCGAGTCCGCCCCGGCGGCGCACGTGGCGGCGGAACTCGGCCTTACGCCGCAGGCGATTTGCGCGCGCGCCTGCGCGCTGGTGCAGGCCAAGCGCGCATCGTGAGCGTGGCCCCGCCGGGTCATCTGTCTCTCCGCTCCCTGCGGGCGGTACTGTTCGACCTGGACGGCACGCTCCTTGATACCGTTGCGGACATCAGCGTCGCATTGAACCGCGCACTCGCCGAGCAGAAACTCGCGAGCTTGCCTGCGGCTCAGGTCCGCGTGCTCATCGGGCGAGGTGTGCCCACTCTGATAGAGCGCGCCGTTGCGCGGCTTGCAGCTGCCGGAGAACCCTCCGACGCCGCGCTGCTGTTGGAGCGATACCAGTTTCATTACGAGCGGATTCACGAACTCGATGAAATCCAGACGCGCGCGTACCCGGGAGTAACCGCGGGGCTCGCTGAGCTGCACGCGCTGGGCCTGCGCCTCGCAGTGGTGACCAATAAGCCGAAAAAGGCCGCCGTTGACCTGCTGACCCGTATGGGTTTGAGTCAATGGATTGCCGTGGTGGTCGGTGGCGACAGCGGCATGTATCACAAGCCGCATCCGCAACCCCTGCTGAGCGCTTGTGAGGAACTCGAGGTTCGGCCGGCTCAGGCGCTGATGGTGGGTGACTCGCTGACCGATGTGCTGGCCGCGCGCGCCGCGGGGCTGGCCGTCGTGTGCGTGCCCTATGGCTACAACGAGGGAGCTGACCCACGTGCGCTACCGTGCGACGCGTTCGTGGAGAGCGTGGGCGCTCTGCCCGCACTTCTGACTGCGGCAGAGGGTCCCGGCGGCGCAACCGCGCCGTGATCAAGGAGGCTGCGCAGCGTGCCGGTCGCCGATCCGCGCGCGACGCGTATCAGTCTGGATCAGATTGTGCGCTGGTATGCGCACAGTCCCACGCGGATCACGTGACGTCCTGCGTGGTGTGTGCATCCGAAGCTGGCGCCGATTCCTCGGCGACGCAAACCCGGTCCCGACCCTGCTGTTTCGCCCGGTAGAGCGCTCGGTCCGCCGCCTTGAGCAGATCCGCCGGCCTGGTGCCATGTCCCGGATACACCGCGACGCCGAACGAGGCGGTCGGGGCCGGCAGCGTTTGACCCGCATGGATGAGATTGGTGTCCCGGATCGCACGCCGCATCTGCTCGGAACGCTCGCGGGCACATTCCAGGTCGGTCTCCGGGAGCACGACCGCAAGCTCTTCACCGCCATAGCGGCAGGCGATGTCGGAGGGGCGAATGCTGTTCGAGATGGCGCGTGCCACCGCACTGAGCACGAAGTCGCCCGCGTCGTGCCCGTGTTGGTCGTTGAAGCGCTTGAAGTGGTCGATGTCGATCATCACGACGGAGACCGGCTTGCCGCTACGCTCAGCGCGATACAGTTCGCGGCAGAACACGTCTTCGAGGTAGCGCCTGTTGTACAGACCCGTGAGTCCATCGTGCAGAGCCATCTCCCGGAGCGTATCGCGCAATTTGAGATTGGCGAGCGCCGGGCCGACTCGGTCGGTCATCGCGCGCAGGCGCAGTTCCACGTCCGGCGCCGGACGTCGGGTGCGCGGGCTGACGTCGATTGCAATGTGAAACAGGCCGAGGACCTGGCCCTGCCCCTGGATGGGCATGCAGACGTAGCTTTCAGTGTCGTCGTGCACATGCCGGCATCGAACGGTGCCTTTGCGCGGTGCGAAATGGGGGTTCCCCAACCGCAGCGCCCAGCATTCGTCCGGCACCAGGGTCTTCTGCGGCGCCTGCCCGCTGCCCCAGGAGGTCACGTGCTCGAGCGCGTCGCGCGACTCGCGGTAGATGAACAGAGATCCCGAGGAGTCCGGAAGCAATTGCGCGCCGGTTTCGCGCACAATCGCATAAGCCTCAGCGCGCTGTGTGCAGGCCTGCAGCAGTTCGGCCATGTGCGACAGGTCCGCGCCGTCGCGGTGGATTGACTCCAGTTGCCGGATCGTGGCCGCCAGGGCCTGGTTGTTGCGGCGCATGGCGCTGTCGGCCTTGCGGCGGGCCGTAATCTCGCGGGTCAGTTTGCGGTTGGCATCACGGATTGCGGCGAGCTTGGCCTGGAGGCTCGCCTGTGCAGCGTGCAACGCCTCTTCCGTACGCCGGAGAGTGGTGATGTCGCGCGCAACGGTAATCTCGCCGATCAACTGGCCGTGGGTGTCCCGTAACGGCGCCGTTTTGAGTGCAACGCGGACGACTTCGCCGTTCTTCTTGCGCCGCTCTGCAAAGCTTGCGGTGGGGCGTCCCGCGCGAACGCGCTCGAGC
>CATPBQ010000201.1 GCA_955652795.1 uncultured Steroidobacteraceae bacterium
ATCGTGATCGTGCTGCTGCTGGTGTTCAGCCGCTACATGCCGACCAGCGGGCAGCCCCAGGACATCCCGTACTCCGCCTTCGTCGAGGACGTGAAGAACAATCGCGTCCAGTCGGTGGTCATGCAGGGCGAGATGATCTACGGGGAGCACAAGGACAAGTCGACCTTCAAGACCCGTAACCCCGAGACCGACTACACCGCGCTCCTCGGCACGCTGCTGAAGTCCGGCGTGCAGATCGAGTCGCGCGAGCCCAAGCAGCCGAATTTCATCGGGCAGCTGCTGCTGCAGATGGCGCCGGCGCTGCTTTTGATATTGGTGTTCCTGTACATGCTGCGGCAGATGCAGGGCGCATCCGGCGGCCGCGGAGCCATGTCCTTCGGCAAGAGCCGCGCGCGCCTCCTGGGCGAGGATCAGGTGAACGTGACCTTCGCGGACGTCGCGGGGGTCGAGGAAGCGAAGCAGGAAGTCGGCGAGATCGTCGACTTCCTCAAGGACCCGGGCAAGTTCCAGAAGCTCGGCGGCAAGATTCCCAAGGGCGTGCTGATGGTGGGCTCGCCGGGAACCGGCAAGACGCTGCTGGCACGCGCCATTGCCGGTGAGGCCAAGGTGCCTTTCTTCACCATCTCCGGCTCCGACTTTGTCGAGATGTTCGTCGGCGTCGGCGCCTCGCGCGTGCGCGACATGTTCGAGCAGGCGAAGAAGCACGCTCCCTGCATCATCTTCATCGATGAGATCGACGCCGTCGGCCGGCACCGCGGTGCGGGGCTGGGCGGTGGTCACGACGAGCGCGAGCAGACGCTCAACCAGCTGCTGGTGGAAATGGACGGCTTCGAGGGCAACGAGGGCATCATCGTCATCGCGGCGACCAACCGTCCCGACGTGCTGGACCCGGCGCTGCTGCGCCCGGGGCGCTTCGACCGCCAGGTCGTGGTGCCGCTGCCCGACGTGCGCGGCCGTGAACAGATTCTGCGCGTGCACATGCGCCGGGTGCCGCTCGGCGATGACGTGAAGCCGGCGCTGATCGCGCGCGGCACACCCGGTTTCTCCGGCGCAGACCTCGCCAATCTCGTCAACGAGGCGGCGCTGTTCGCCGCCCGCGCCAACAAGCGCATCGTCGGCATGGAGGAGTTCGAGCGCGCCAAAGACAAGATCCTGATGGGCACCGAGCGGCGCTCCATGGTCATGAGCGAGGCCGAGAAGCGCATGACGGCCTATCACGAGGCCGGCCACGCGATCGTCGGCATGACGGTTCCGGAGCACGACCCGGTGTACAAGGTCACGATCATTCCGCGTGGCCGGGCGCTGGGGGTCACGCAGTTCCTGCCCGAGCAGGATCGCTACAGCTTCTCCAAGCGCCGTCTCGAGAGCGCGATCACCACGCTGTTCGGCGGGCGCATCGCCGAGGAACTGATCTTTGGACCCGAGTCGGTGACCACCGGCGCCTCGAACGACATCGAGCGTGCCACCGAGCTCGCACGCAACATGGTCACCAAGTGGGGCCTGTCGGACCGGCTCGGGCCGCTGACGTACACCGAGGAGACCGGTGAGGTGTTTCTCGGTCGCAGCGTCACGCAGCACAAGCAGGTCTCGGACGTGACCGCGCACGCCATCGACGAGGAGATTCGCCGCGTCATCGAGGGCAACTACCAGCGCGCGCGCCAGATCCTCACCAGCTCCCTCGACAAGCTGCACACGATGGCCGATGCGCTCATGAAGTACGAAACCATCGACGAGGAGCAGCTGAAGGACCTCATGGCGGGCAAGACTCCCAAGCCGCCCGCGGGCTGGGACGAGACGCTGTCCAACAAGCCGCCGCAGGCGCCGGCGGAGGGGCCGGCGGCCGGTGGCGGACCGATACCGGCCGGACAACACTGAGACACCTCGTTCGCAGGCGCAGCGGGGAGTGAAATACGGCAGTTTCGGGGACGCCGTGGATCCGTCCACCGCACCGATGCCGTCTCTACCTGTCCAGCTCCGTTGCGGCGATAAGACCCTCGATCTCACCCGCCCGGTGGTCATGGGCGTGCTGAACGTCACGCCCGATTCCTTCTCCGACGGCGGCCGCTTCGTCTCGCTGGAGGCGGCGCTCGAGCAGGGCGTGCGCATGGCCGCCGAAGGCGCCGCGCTCATCGACGTGGGCGGGGAATCCACCCGTCCCGGCGCCGAGCCCGTCAGCGCGGACGAGGAGTTGCGGCGTGTCATTCCCGTGATCGAGCGGTTGCGGGCAGCCACGGCCGCGATCATCTCGGTCGATACCAGCAAGGCCGAGGTCATGCGGGCCGCAAGCGCCGCGGGCGCCGGATTCATCAACGATGTGCGCGCGCTGCGCGGGCCGGGGGCCCTTGCCGCCGCGGTCGCGAGCGGCTGCGCGGTGTGCCTCACGCATATGCAGGGTGAGCCGCGCACCATGCAGGTTGCGCCGAGCTATACGGATGTGGTGGCCGAGGTGCGGGCGTTTCTCGCCGCCCGCGTGGCGAGCAGCGTCGCCGCCGGGCTTGCCGCCGAGCGTCTGGCGGTCGATCCGGGATTCGGTTTTGGCAAGACTCTGGAGCACAATCTCACGCTGTTGCGCCACCTGGGTGAGCTTGCGGTGGACGGTGTGCCGGTGTTGGTCGGGTTGTCGCGCAAATCGATGCTGGGCACACTCACTGCTCGTACGGCCGGGGAGCGCGTGTACGGCAGCGTGGCGCTCGCGGTGATTGCGGCGCTCGCGGGTGCGCGCATTGTTCGCGCCCATGACGTGGGAGCGACCGTTGAGGCGCTGAAGGTGGCCGCGGCTGTTCAAGGGGGAGGGCGAGCCGCGTAGCGGCGAGCCGGAACGAGGCTCCAGGGACGGTCTGCTTGCAGGAGAGCTAGATGGCTCGGCGATACTTCGGCACGGATGGCGTGCGCGGGCGGGTGGGCGAGCACCCGATGACCGCGAGCTTCGCCCTGCAGCTCGCCAGCGCTGCGGCCCGCGTGCTCGCGCCCGAGGGCGGCACGGTACTGATCGGCAAGGACACCCGTCTCTCGGGCTACATGTTCGAATCCGCGCTGGAAGCCGGGTTCGTGGCCGCGGGGGTGGACGTCATACTCATCGGGCCGTTACCGACCCCCGGCATCGCCTACATGACGCGCCGCTTCGATTGCGATATCGGCGTCGTGATCAGCGCGTCCCACAATCTCTATGACGACAACGGCATCAAGTTCTTCGATGCATCGGGGGGCAAGCTCTCCGACGAGCTCGAAGAGCGCATCGAGGCCGAGCTCGAACAGCCGCCGCTGACGCGCACGTCCCGCGATCTGGGCCGCGCCACCCGTGCCGACCGCATGCGCACGCACTACCAGGAGTTTTGCGCATCCACGCTGCCGCCGGGTCTGGATCTGTCGGGACTGAAAATCGTGATCGACTGCGCGAACGGCGCCGCTTACAAGGTCGGTCCGCGCATCCTCGCCGATCTCGGCGCAGAGATCGTGCCGATTGGCTGCTCGCCCAACGGCAGGAACATCAACGACGGCTGCGGCTCGATGGCGCCCGATCTGCTGCAACTCACCGTGCCCGGAGTCCGCGCCAACGTGGGTCTCGCCCTGGATGGCGACGGCGACCGCCTGGTCATGGTCGATCATCTGGGGCGCATCGTCGACGGCGACCAGCTGCTGTACGTCATCGCACGCGCGCTGCAGCAGGCGGGCACGTTGAGTGGACCGGTGGTCGGCACCGTGATGAGCAATCTGGGTCTGGAGGTTGCGCTGCGCGCCGCCGGCATCGACTTCCGCCGTGCCGCGGTCGGTGACCGCTACGTGCTTTCGATGCTGCGCGAAACGCGCGGCATGCTGGGGGGCGAGACCTCCGGACATATCCTGTGCCTCGACAAGACGACCACCGGGGATGGACTGGTGAGCGCGCTGCAGGTGCTGGCGGTCATGAAGCAGACCGGCCGGCCGCTCGCGGAACTTGCTTCCGGGATGCGGAAGTTTCCCCAGGTGCTGCTCAACGTGAAGGTGGCTGAGCGCTTCGACCCCAGCGGCGTGCCCGCGGTACAGCAGGCGGTGGCGCGCATCGAGCGGCGCATGGCTGGCGAGGGCCGCGTCGTGCTGCGGCCGTCGGGGACCGAGCCGGTGATCCGCGTCATGGTCGAGGGCCGGGACGAGGGTACGACCCGCGCCGCCGCCGACGAGCTCGCCGCAGTGGTCAAAGGCGTCGTCGGCTGACGGCAACCGCGGCGCTGCGCAGCGCTGCCCGCGCGGTGGCCGATACGCCGGAGTCGAGCAAAAAAGGTTCGTTGCGGGCCGAAATTGACCCGTGAGCGGGCAGCGTTGCGTCACCCCCCCTGCATCGCTATGATCCCGCGCCCTTTGAGAACCCACAGGCGGCCCACCAAGCCGTTCGAGGTCGGTCCATGCGCCGCCCGATTGTTGCCGGAAACTGGAAGATGTGCGGCTCGCGCACCGAGAATGCGCAGCTCATCGAGGAGCTTTTGGCACGCTGCCCGGCACACCCGGCCGCGGCGTGCGTGGTATGCCCGCCGTTCGTGTATTTGCAGGAGACCGGCCGGATGTTGCGCGGCTCGGTGCTCAGTCTCGGCGGCCAGGATGTGTGCGCGGACGCGCAGGGCGCCTTCACCGGTGAAGTCTCGGCCGCCATGCTCAAGGATGTGGGCTGCGAGTACGTGATCGTCGGTCACTCCGAGCGGCGCCTGTTGTATCGCGAGAGCGATCAGCTCATCGCGCGCAAGTTTGGCGCGGTGCAGGCCAAGGGCCTGGTACCGATCTTGTGCGTGGGCGAGCAGCTGGCAGATCGCGACGCGGGGCGCACGCGCGAGGTGGTCGCGCGCCAGCTCGATGTGGTGCTGGAGCTGTGCGGTGCCGGCGCGCTCGAGCTGGGCGTGGTGGCTTACGAACCAGTATGGGCGATCGGCACCGGCCGCACCGCCACGCCCGAGCAGGCGCAGGATGTGCACGAGTTCATCCGCGCCCGCATCGGGGCCCGGGATGCTAGAATCGCGGCCGCCACGCGCATTCTTTATGGCGGCAGCGTCAAGGCCGGCAATGCGGCCGAGCTGTTCGCAATGCCGGACGTCGACGGCGGTCTGATCGGTGGCGCCTCGCTGAAGGCGGATGAGTTCCTGACAATCCTGGCCGCTGCCGGACTGGGATGAGTGAGTTGTGCCGATGTGGCGTCTGATTTTGACCTTTGTGCAGTTGTTCTCGGCGATAGCCATCGTTCTGCTGGTCCTGCTGCAGCGTGGCAAGGGGGCGGAGGCCGGCGCCGGCTTCGGTGCGGGCGCTTCCGGCACCGTGTTCGGCGCACGGGGTGCGACGACGGCGCTATCGCGCGCCACCGCCATCCTGGCCGCGATCTTCATGATCAACAGTCTGGCGCTGGCCTACATGGGCACGCGCGCCGGCGAGGCGCCGAAGACGATCCTCGACGAGGCCGCGCGCGGCAAACCGGCAGCAAGCGCGGGCAAGCCCGCGCCGCCGCCACCCTCCGCACCGGCTGGCACGCCGGCTTCTGCGCCGGCTCCCACGCCCGCTCCGGCGCCAGCGCCGAAGTGAGGCAGGGCGCGCCGCCGCGCAGTCCTGATTTGCCGACGTGGTGGAATTGGTAGACACACTAGCTTGAGGGGCTAGCGCCGCAAGGCGTGTCGGTTCGAATCCGACCGTCGGCACCAAAACGACGTACTGCGCTGCTACAATGCCAATCTGTGGGGGCAGGTCGCGGTTCGATCTGCCTTTTTTACGCACCACAAACGCGCAATGCTGTCGAACTACCTGCCCATCCTGATTTTCCTGATCATTGCCGCCGGCCTGGCCCTGGTCCTGCTCGTGCTTGGCACCGGCATCGGGCGCCACTTCGCCCGCTTCCATGATGATCGCGCCAAGCTTTCCCCTTACGAGTGCGGCTTCGATGCCTTCGAGGACAGCCGCACGAAATTCGACGTGCGCTATTACCTGGTTGCGATCCTGTTCATCGTGTTCGATCTGGAGATCGCGTTCCTGTTTCCGTGGGCCGTTGCCCTCGGCAAGATCGGGCTCGCCGGCCTCATCGCCATGAGCATCTTCCTCGCGATTCTCGTGGTCGGGTTCATCTACGAGTGGAAGAAGGGAGCGCTCGAGTGGGACTAGCCATCGAGGACCCGGAGGGTTTCGCGCAGCGCGGCTTCTTCACCACGCAGGTGGACAGCCTGGTCAACTGGGCGCGCACCGGGTCACTGTGGCCGATGACTTTCGGACTCGCGTGTTGCGCGGTGGAAATGATGCACGCCGGGGCCTCACGCTACGACCTCGATCGCTTCGGCGTGGTGTTCCGTCCCAGCCCGCGCCAGTCGGACGTCATGATCGTCGCCGGGACGCTGGTCAACAAGATGGCTCCGGCGCTGCGCAAGGTGTATGACCAGATGGCCGAGCCACGCTGGGTCATTTCCATGGGCTCATGCGCAAACGGCGGCGGCTACTATCATTATTCGTACGCCGTCGTGCGCGGCTGTGACCGCATCGTGCCGGTCGATGTGTACGTCCCCGGTTGCCCGCCGACCGCGGAAGCACTGGTGTACGGCATCATTCAGCTGCAGAAGAAGATTGCCCGCACGAGCACATTCGCCAGATAAGCGCGCATGGAGTGGGACACCGCTTGAGCGAGCGTACCGAAGCTCTCGCCCTCAAAGTCGACGCGCAGCTGGCCGGCAGCGTGCGGCGCAGGCCCGCGCTCGCACACGAGCTGGCCTACGAAACCGATGCGGGCCCGCTGCTCGGCGTGTGCCGCAGCTTGCGCGATGCGCCGGAGCTGAGGTTCGAGATGCTGATGGATCTGGCGGGCGTCGACTACCTCGACTACGGTCGCGATGAGTGGCAGGGCGCGAGCGCCACCCGCTCCGGTTTCAGCCGCGGCCGCGTGGCGCGCAACGACCCGCCCGACCCGAACGGTGCGGGCCGCTTTGCCGTGGTCTACAACCTGCTGTCCATCAGCCACAATCAGCGGCTGCGACTGGCGGTGAAGTGCCCCGATTCCGCCGAGCCGGTAATCGATTCGGTGGTGGGGGTGTGGGCGAGCGCCAACTGGTTCGAGCGCGAGGCGTTCGACCTGTTCGGCATTCTGTTTCGCGGTCACCCCGACCTGCGCCGCATCCTCACCGACTACGGTTTCATCGGCCATCCGTTCCGCAAGGATTTTCCGCTCATCGGCAACGTCGAAGTGCAGTACGACCCTGACAAGCAGCGGGTGGTGTATCGGCCGGTGAGCATCACGCCCCGGGTGCTGGTGCCGAAGGTCATCCGTCATGACCACCGCTACGAACCCGCACTCAAGGATCCGCAGGTGCCGCGCTGATGGCCGCCACACCGTTATCCGAGATTCGCAACTACACCATGAACTTCGGGCCTCAGCACCCGGCCGCCCACGGGGTGCTGCGGCTGGTGCTGGAGATGGACGGCGAAGTGATCCAGAAGGCCGATCCACACATCGGGCTGTTACATCGCGGCACGGAGAAGCTGGCGGAGTCGAAACCCTTCAACCAGTCGATCGGTTACATGGATCGGCTCGACTACGTATCGATGATGTGCAACGAGCATGCCTATGTACTCGCGATCGAGCGCCTGCTCGGCATCGAGCCGCCGGAGCGCGCGCAGTACATCCGCGTCATGTTCGATGAAATCACGCGCATCCTGAATCACCTCATGTGGCTCGGCGCTCACGGCCTCGACATCGGCGCCATGACGGTGTTCCTGCTGTGTTTCAAGGAGCGCGAGGAGCTGATGGACGTCTACGAGGCGGTATCCGGCACGCGCATGCATGCCACCTACTACCGCCCCGGCGGCGTGTACCGCGATCTGCCCGATGCGATGCCGAAGTACCAGGCTTCCAAGTGGCGCTCGCACAAGCAAGCCGCACGCATGAACGAGGCGCGCGCCGGCACCATGCTGGATTTCATCCAGGCATTCACCGCGCGCTTTCCGTCCGCCATCGACGACTACGAGACGCTGCTCACCGACAACCGCATCTGGAAGCAGCGCACGGTCAACATCGGGGTGGTGTCCCCGGAGCGCGCCCTGCAGCTGGGCTTCTCCGGTCCGATGCTGCGCGGCTCAGGTATTGCCTGGGACCTGCGCAAGAAGCAGCCCTATGAAGTGTACGAACGCATGGATTTCGATGTGCCGCTGGGCGTGAACGGCGACTGCTACGACCGCTACCTGGTGCGCGTCGAGGAGATGCGCCAGGCCAACCGCATCGTGCGTCAGTGCGTGGAGTGGCTGCGCGCGCATCCGGGAGCGGTGATGATCGACGACCGCAAGGTGCGCCCGCCCGGGCGCGAGCGCATGAAGGATGACATGGAGGCCCTCATCCATCACTTTAAGTTCTTCACGGAAGGCTATGAAGTACCAGAAGGAGAGACCTACGCTGCCGTGGAAGCCCCCAAGGGCGAGTTCGGCATCTACCTGGTATCCGACGGCGCCAACAAGCCGTATCGCCTCAAATGCCGGGCGCCGGGTTTCCCGCATCTGGCCGCGCTGGAGGAGATGTGCCGCGGCCACATGCTCGCCGACGTGGTGGCGGTGATCGGCTCGCAGG
>CATPBQ010000202.1 GCA_955652795.1 uncultured Steroidobacteraceae bacterium
GACGCTGTTCGAGCTCTTCGGCGGCGCCCTGTCCACGACGTACCTGCTGCTGTGCTGGAGCGTGCTGTACTTCGGCATCCGGTTCTACGAGTCGCAGCGCAAGCAGGAAGAGGCGATGCTCAAGGCGGTGGCCCTGGCGCAGGAGGCGCAGCTGAAAATGCTGCGCTACCAGCTCAACCCGCATTTCCTGTTCAACACGCTGAACGCCATCTCCACGCTCATCCTGGACAACCAGAACCGCAAGGCGAACCACGCGGTGACGCGCCTGTCGGAGTTCCTGCGTTACACCCTCGACCAGGACCCGATGAAGAAGGTCACCCTGCGCCAGGAACTCGAAGCGCTGGATCTGTATCTGGGCACCGAGCGGCTGCGCTTCGGGGAGCGGCTGCGGCTCGAGTACGCAATCGAGGAGCCGGCGCTCAGCGCCCTGGTGCCGAGCCTGCTGCTGCAGCCGTTGCTGGAGAACTCGCTGAAGTACGCGGTGTCCGCGCGCGAGCAGGGGGGCCTGGTGCGCATCGAAGGCCGCACCCGCGAGGGACTGCTGGAGCTGTCGGTCATCGATGACGGCCCGGGTCTGCGCGAGGGCGCCAGTCCCGGTGAGCGGCGCGGGGTGGGCCTGCGCAACACCCGCGAGCGTCTGGCGGTGCTGTACGGGGAGAACTGCCGCTTCGCGGTGCTGAACTCCCGGCCGGGCCTGCGGGTGGACATGGCGCTGCCGCTCGAGACCGCCGGCCCGGGCGGTGAGGCGCCGGCGAAGCCGCCGGCGCTGCAGCCGGGTGTCCCGCGCGGGGCGCACGCATGAAAGTCCGCACCATCATCGTCGATGACGAGGCACTGTCGAGGCGCGGAATCGAGATCCGCCTGCGCACCGCGCCCGACTTCGAGATCCTCGCGCAGTGCGCCAGCGGCCGCGAAGCACTCGCGGCCATCCAGCAGTACAAGCCGGACCTGGTGTTCCTGGATATCCAGATGCCCGGCATGTCGGGATTTGAAGTGCTGGCGCACCTGCCGCAGGAGTCCCTGCCGGTGGTGGTGTTCGTCACCGCCTACGACCAGTACGCCATCCAGGCGTTTGAAGCGCGCGCGGTCGACTACCTGCTGAAGCCGATCGACGATGCGCGCTTCGCCGCGACGCTCACGCGGGTGCGCGAGCACGTGCGTGCCCGGACCGCCGCCGATCAGCGCGACCGACTGCTGCAGATCATCGCCGAGATCACCGGTTGCGGTGAGCTGGCGCTCGATGAGTTGCTCGAACACGGACGCCAGGCGATCGACGCGCGGCGGCCCGAGGTGCTGCCGATCCGGCAGGGACGCGAGACGGTGCGCGTGCCCGTGGTGTCGATCCAGTGGATCGACGCTGCCGGGGACTACATGTGCATCCACGCGGCTGGCGACACCCACATCCTGCGCGGCACGATGAAGGAGCTCGAGGAGATCCTGGATCCGAAGCTCTTCCAGCGCGTGCACCGCTCGACCATCGTCAACCTGCGGCTCGTGAGGAGTCTTCGTGCCCACATGAACGGCGAGTACTTCCTCACCCTCGAGGGCGGGCACGAGCTCAAGCTCTCGCGTACCTACCGGGACAAGATCGAGTATTTCCTCAGCGGCTCGGCGAGCTGAAGCGCCGTGACGCATTTCGCACTGCCGCGGCCTCAGCGCGGTAAGTGAGACCTGCGTCACGAACCCGAGGGGGCGCCTCCCGATCTGTGAGCCATCGCGAGGCCGCGCCGCGGGCGCGTTGCTTAGATAGGTCGTATGGAACCCGCGTCTCGCCCGTCGCTGGAGCTCCTCGCGGATCTGCCCCTCGAGGAGCCGCTGGATGCCACCGCAGCGCCCAGGGATCCCCCGACGCTGGCGCCGGCGGCACCGCTAGCTGCGCCGGCCGCGGCGGCGGCTGCGCCAGCACAGAACCCGGAACAGACGGATCTCGATTTCATCGACGCCGAGCTGTTCCTGGCGCCCGATCACCCGTCGTTGACAGTCTCGATGGCCCCCCCGGCGCCGGCACCCGTCGAGCAACCCGCTCCGCTCGAACTCGCGCTGGAAGACCCGGTCGTCGATGAGCTGCTGACCTCGCCCGTGCCTGCGCCGACGCCCCCTGCGGCTGCGGCGCCGCTGACTCTGACCGCGACACGGGCGGCACCGGCTGCGCCGCCGGATGCGGCGAGAGCGCAGGCGAGTGCGGCGACGCGCGTGCCGATCGCGAAAACCGCCGCTCTGGTCGCGGCGGCCGCCAAGCTCGCCGCCGCAAGCGCGGCCCACCAGCAGCGATCCCCCGGCAGGGCCCCCTCCAGTGCGGCTGCGCCCCCGAAACCTGCGCCTCAACCCGCCGTACGGGTCGAGTCACCTCGTGCTGAGGCATCCCGAGTCGAGGCACTGAGCTTCGCCGGCTGGGCAAGCGCTCGGGCCTCTACGGCGATACCCAACGCAATACCCACCGCGATACCGACCGCGATACCCGCGAGGAGTGCGACACCCAAGGACGCAGCGCAGGCCGCGGCGCAACCCGCCGCCGCACAACGCGCCCCGGCGCAGACTCCGGCGGCCGCGGTGTCTCCGCCCATGGACCGGGACTTCATCGCCCGCAACCAGGTGATCGAGCGCTATCTGTCGGGACGGCTGCCGCTCAAGGGCGCAACCGATTTCGAGGGCTTCTGTCACCGGCATCCCGAGCTCCTGGACGAGATCGGTCTGCCCGAGAGAGTGAACGCAGGACTGCGTCTCCTCGAGGCGAGTGGCAAACCCGAGCCGTGGCAGGAGGCGGCACGGCCGGCGTGGCAGAAGCCGCAGGCGATCCTCGGGCTCGCCGCCGCGGTGCTGCTCCTCGGCGTAGCGCTGGCCATCGTCGCCGGCGGCAGCGCCGCCAAGAGCCATCGGATCACTGCTCTGCAGAAACAGGCGTTCGAACGGGCGCTCGATCCGGCGACCAGCACGCGCGAGATTCGCCTCCTGCCGAGTCGCTCGGGGGCATCCAACACGCCCGCGATCAGCATCGGCGGCGGCGGCGTGCAGCTGGCGGATTTCAAGATCGACGAATCACGCTCGCCGTATCACTCCTTCCGCGTGACCATCGATCGCATCGATCAGGGACGCGTGGGCGTGATCACGAACCTGACGAAGGATTCCAACGGTCATCTGCGCATTGCGCTCAACAGCTCCGCGCTCGGTCCCGGCAACTACCAGCTGACGATCGAAGGGCTCAACTGGCGCGGCGATCCCGAGCCGGACTCCTGGATCACGATCGGCATTGTGCGCTAGCGGCTCACGCACGCAGCGTGGTGAGCGGCGGCTGATTCACGACGCTGCGCGTGGCGAGCCAGCCGCCGGCCCCCACCAGGAGCGCACCGCCCACGACCCCCTCCACCCAGGGCATGAACTCGAAGGCATAACGCAGATCGAGCCAGTGCGTGGTGAGGAAGTAAGCGCCGACGGACGCGCCCACGGCGGCGAGCAGCCCGGAAAGACCGCCGAGCGTTGCGAACTCCGCGAGCACCCCCTGCACCACGGTGCCGCGGCTCGCGCCCAGGGTGCGCAACATGGCGCTCTCGTAGCGGCGCTCGTCGCGACTTGACTGCACCGCCGCCAACAGCACCGTCAGTCCCGCGAACAGCGTGAACACGAACACGCTCTGGACCGCGAGCGCCGCCTTGTCGAGCACCGCACGCACCTGCGTGAGCAGCTCATCGATGTCGAATATCGACACGCTGGGAAAGCGCCGCGCGAGTTGCGCCAGGGAACGGGCGCGGCCGGGCGTGAAATAGGCGCTCGTCATGTAGGTACCGGCGGCGCCTTCCAGCACCCCGGGGGGAAACACGATGAAGAAATTCGGCTGAAAACTGTCCCACTTCACCTTGCGGATGCTCGCGACGGTAACCTCGAGCGCTTCGCCGGCGATGTCGAAGCTCAGGTGATCACCGACCTGCACGCCGAGGGATTCCTGGAATTCAGTGGCCAGCGACACCAGCGGTTTGCCGAAATCGGCCGCCGTCCACCAGCGGCCGGCGATGATGCGGTTGTCCGCTCCCAGCTCGGTCGCCCAGGTGAGGTTCTGCTCGCGGGTCGCGAAGGTGTCCTCGCCGTTGCGCGCCGAGCGCAGGTTCTCGACAGCGTGGCCGTTGATGCCGGTCAGCCGGCCGCGGATCATCGGCAGCACGCGGGTGGTGCGTGCGCCCTGCGTCTGAAGAAAGCTCACGAAATCCCCGCGCGCGGCCGGCGGGATGTTGATGAAGAAGTAGTTGGGAAGATTCGGCGGCAGCGTACGTTGCCAGTCGCCGTTCAGATCCTCACGCAGGATCCCCAGCAGCAGCAGCACCATGATGCCGGTGCCGAAGGCCACCAGCTGCACGACGCTCTCGGCGCGGCGCCGGCTCAAGTTCGCGACTCCGAAGCGCCACGCGACACCGACGCGGCCCCGCAGGCGGCCGGCGAGATACACCAGCAGCACTCCGGCGAGCGTCAGCACCAGCACGAAGACCGCGAGCGCCGCGGTGAAGTACAGGAACAGCTTCGCGTCCGGCACCACCCAGTAGATGAGCAGCAGCACCACGGCAATCGCGGGACCGAACGCCAGCAGCACGAGCGGCGGCGGCGGGCCGACGTCGCGGCGCAGCACCCGCAGCGCCGGCACCCGCGCCAGCTGCAGCAGCGGCGGCATCGCGAACCCTGCGAGCACCGCGACCGCGGTCACGAAGCCGATGGCGAGCGGGGTGAGACTCGCCGCCGGCAGATCGGTGACCGCCAGCAGCCCGCGGATGGTGCGCAGCAGCCACTCCTGGGCGAGGAATCCGAGCGCTGCGCCTGCCACGGCTGCGACGAGCGCGAGCGCCAGCAGCTGCAGCACCGACATCGCCAGAGTGAAGGCGCGCGTCGCCCCGAGGGTCTTGAGCAGTGCCACGGTATCGAGGTGCCGGTGCACGTAGCGGCGCGCTGCCATCGCCACCGCGATCGCGCACAGCAGCACGCTCACCAGGCTCGCAAGACTCAGGAAGCGCCCGGCGCGCTCCACGGCGTTGCGGATCTGCGGGCTCGCTTCGGTGATATCCCGCAGACGCTCGCCGGGGCCCTTGTGGACGATGAGCCAGGCCTTGAAGGCGTCGATGCGCGTACGCTCGCCCGCGAACAACGCGCTGTAGCTGACGCGGCTGCCGGGCTGGATCAGGTGCGTGGCCGGCAGGTCCGCGGCATTCATGATGAGGTTCGGCGCAAGCTCGGCAAAGGTGCCGCCCTGGTCGGGCCGGGCGATCAGCACCCGGGTCACGCGCAGATTCGCCGCCCCGATCGAGAGCTGCGAACCCACGCGCCCGCCGATCGCCGCGAGCAGCTTCGAATCCGGCCATGCCTCGCCCGGAGCGGGAATGCCTGCTGCGGGTGAACCTCTCGCAAACGGTTCGCCGGCGACCAACACCCGTCCGCGCAACGGGTAGCCCGCGCTCACCGCGGCGACGTTGGTGAGCTGGCTCGCATCTGCGTTGAACACCACCGAGAGCAGATTGGTGCTGCGCGCGGAACGCAGTCCGCGGCGCGCGGCTTCCGCGAAGTACGCCTCGGCGAGCGGTTGCGGCGAACCGAGGCGGATGTCCGCCGCCAGCACCGCGCTTGCCTGCAAGGCGACCGCGGCGCTGATGCGGCTGACCAGAAAGCCGACGCCCGTGAGGGCGGCGACCGCGACGGTGAGCGCGAGCAGCAGCACGCCCAGCTCGCCCGAGCGCCACTCGCGCGCCAGCGTGCGCAGCGCGAGCCGCAGCGCGTTCACAGCACCCGCCCCGCTTCCATCTTCACCATGCGGGCACAGCGCGCGGCGAGTTCGCGATCGTGCGTGACCAGGACCAGCGTCGTATGGGCGTTGGCATTGAGCTCGAACAGCAGCTCCCCGACCCGCGCTCCCGTCACGGTGTCGAGATTGCCGGTGGGCTCGTCCGCGAACAGCACCGCCGGCTGCGTCACGAACGCCCGGGCGAGCGCAACGCGCTGCTGCTCCCCACCCGAGAGCTGCCGCGGGTAGTGGCCGGTGCGCTCCTTGAGGCCAACGCGCTGCAGGGTCTCTGCGGCAGCGCGCCGCGCATCCCGCCGCCCCGCCAACTCCAGCGGCAGCATCACGTTCTCGAGCGCGGTGAGCGCCGGGATCAGGTGGAAGGACTGAAACACGAACCCGACGCGCTGCGCCCGCAGCCGCGCCCGGCCGTCCTCATCGAGCTGCGTAAGATCCTGACCCTCGAGCAGCACGCGCCCGCGGGTCGGCACATCGAGCCCGGCCAGCAGCGCCAGCAGAGTCGACTTACCCGCGCCCGAAGGTCCGGTCACGGCGACCGATTCGCCCGCCAGGATATCGAGCGAGACCTCATCGACAATGGTCAGCGAACCTTCCGGACTGCTAACCTGCTTGCAGAGGTTTTCTGCCCGGAGAACGCGGTTGCGGATCGTCGGCGCCTGGGCGCTGGGCTTGGGGTTGGTATTCATCGCGCTCCAGAACGCGGTGGCCTCCGACCATACGATCCTTGTACTCGGCGACAGCCTGAGCGCCGCACTTGGAATCCGGCCGGAGCAGGGTTGGGTTGCGCTGCTCGCGCAGCGACTTCAGGCACAAGGGTACGGATACCAGATCGTCAACGCCAGCGTAAGCGGCGAGACCACCAGCGGGGGCCTCGAGCGCCTGCCGCGGGCACTGCAGCTGCACCAGCCGGGAACCGTCATCCTGGAGCTGGGCGCCAACGACGGGCTGCGCGGGCTGCCGGTGGAGGAAACCCGCGAGAATCTCGCGCACATGGTGCGCCTGTCACAGGCGGCCGGCGCCCGGGTACTGCTGGTCGGCATGCGCATTCCGCCCAACTACGGACCGCGCTACACGGAAGCATTCGCGCGTATGTTCCCCGAGCTGGCAAACCAATATCATCTGCCGCTCGTGCCGTTCCTGCTGGAGAAGGTGGCCCTCGATCCAACGCGCATGCAACAGGACGGCATGCACCCTAACGCCCGGGGCGAGCCACCGGTTCTCGATACACTCTGGCCGTACCTGAAGCCACTCCTCAAGAAGAATCCTCAAAGCGGGGCACGTTGATGGACAGAATCTGGCTGAAGTCGTATCCGCCCTACGTGCCCGCGGAAGTCGATCCCACGCAGCTGCGTTCGCTGAAGCAGCTGCTGGAGGACACCTGTGCCGAGCATGCCGAGCGCATTGCCTTCATCCAGATGGGTGCGCAGCTCACCTACCGGCAGCTCGATGAGCTCACGCGTGCCTTCGCCGCGTGGCTGCAGCAGCAGGGGTTCAGGAAGGGTGCTCGCCTCGCCATCATGCTGCCCAACACGCTGCAGTATCCGATCGCGATGTTCGGGGCGCTGCGCGCGGGCCTGATCGTGGTCAACACCAACCCGCTGTACACCGCGCCGGAGTTGCTTCACCAGCTCAGCGACTCGGGGGCCACAGCGATCCTGGTACTGGAGAACTTCGCGCACGTACTGCAGAAAGTGCTCGCTGGTACCCAGGTGAAGCGCGTGCTGGTGACCGCCGCGGGCGATTTCCTCGGGTTCCCCAAGTCACTCATCGTGAACTACGTCGTGCGCCACGTGCGCCGGCAGGTACCGCGCTGGGACATCCCCGGTGCGATCTCGTTCAAGGCGGCGGTCAGTGCCGGACTGAAGCAGCCGCTCGCACCGGTGGACGTCGGTTCCGACGATCTGGCCTTCCTGCAGTACACCGGAGGCACGACCGGAGTGGCCAAGGGCGCCATGCTGTCGCACGGCAACGTGAGCACCAACGTGCTGCAGGCCGAAGCGTGGCTCGGGAAGAGCTTCCGCGACGAGGCCGCGGTGCTGATCACCGCGATCCCGCTGTACCACATCTTCGCGCTGTCGGCGAACTGCATGCTGTTCGCACGCCTCGGCTGGAAGAACGTGCTGATCATCAATCCGCGCGATCTCCCGGCGCTCATCGCCGACATGCGCAAGTACCCCTGCACCTTCATAAGCGGCGTCAACACGCTGTTCAACGCACTGCTGCACGCGCCGGGGTTCGACAAGCTCGACTTCAGCCAGTTGAAGATCACGCTCGGCGGTGGCATGGCCGTGCAGGCGACGGTCGCGCAACGCTGGAAGGAGGTAACCGGCAGCATCCTGACACAGGCCTGGGGCCTCACCGAGACCTCCCCGGCCGCGTGCATCAATCCGCCGAACGAGCCGTTCAACGGCTCGATCGGCCTGCCGATCTCCTCGACCGAGATCGCGATCAAGGATGACGCCGGCAACGACCTCGAGCTGGGTCAGATCGGCGAGATCTGCGTGCGCGGGCCGCAGGTGATGCGCGGTTACTGGAATCGCGCCGATGAGACCGCCAAGGTGATGCTGCCGGGAGGGTGGCTGCGCACCGGCGACGTCGGCCGCATCGACGCGCGCGGGTTCGTGTACATCGAGGACCGCAAGAAGGACATGATCCTGGTCTCGGGCTTCAACGTCTATCCGAACGAAGTAGAGGCGGTCGCCGTCACGCACCCTGGGGTCCTCGAGGCCGCCGCGGTCGCGCAGCCTGACGAGCGCTCCGGCGAAGTCGTCGCGTTGTTCGTGGTGCGCAAGGATCCGGCGCTCACCGA
>CATPBQ010000203.1 GCA_955652795.1 uncultured Steroidobacteraceae bacterium
CCGTGGCGGCACGGTTCGCCACGATGCGGTCGCCTGGGGCTATGCGCGGGCGGCATCAGAAGCCGGTGCCGACATCGTCGAGCACTGCGAGGTCACCGGCATCCGGCGCGACGGACCCCGGGTGACCGGCGTCGAGACCACCCGCGGGCCCATCGCGGCCGATACCGTCTGCCTCGCGGTGGCCGGGCATTCGTCGCGACTCGCGGCGATGGCGGGACTTGCGCTGCCGATCGAGAGCCACGTGCTGCAGGCCTTCGTGAGCGAAGGCATCAAGCCGGTGCTCGATGTCGTTCTGACCTACGGTGCCGGACACTTCTACGTCAGCCAGTCGGACAAGGGGGGACTGGTGTTTGGCGGCGCCATCGACGGCTACAACACCTACGGCCAGCGCGGCACGCTGCCGATGGCGGAAGAAGTGGCCGCGGCGGCCGTGACACTGCTGCCGGGGCTTGCGCGCCTCAGGGTGCTGCGGCAATGGGGCGGCGTCATGGACATGACCATGGACGGTTCCCCGATCATCTCCAGGACGCCGCTCGAGGGCCTGATCGTGAATGGCGGCTGGTGCTACGGCGGCTTCAAGGCGATCCCGGCCGGCGGCCTGACGACGGCGCACCTTATCGCGCGCCATGCGCCGCACCCGCTCGCCGCTCATCTTGATCTCGAGCGCTTCGCCGCCGGGCGGACCATCGACGAACGCGGCGCCGGCCCGTTCCCCTACGCTCACTGAAAAGGCGCCCATGCTTCGCATCCCATGCCCGTGGTGCGGTGAGCGCGACGAAACCGAGTTTCGCTATCGGGGCGACGCCAGCAAGGTCCGGCCCGCCGCCGATGCGGGACTTGCGGCGTTCACCGCCTATGTGTACGAACGGGAAAACCGCTGCGGTTGGCATCTCGAGTGGTGGCTGCACGTGGGCGGCTGCCGCAAGCTCCTGAAGGTCGTCCGCCACACGCTGAGCCACGAGATTCACTCGGTCGGCGGCCCCGAGGCGGGCTGATGCGCGGTCCCGGCCGTATCGCCCGCGGTTTTCTGACCGACCCCGAGCGGCCGGTCGGCTTTCGCTTCGACGGGCGCCGCATGCAGGGCCTTGAGGGCGACACGCTCGCCTCGGCGCTGCTCGCCAACGGCAAGCGCCTCATAGCACGCAGCTTCAAGTACCACCGGCCGCGCGGCATCGTGACGGCAGGCCCCGAGGAGCCCTGTGCGCTCGTCGACGTGATCGATGCCGGGGGGCGCGAACCTAACCGGCTCGCCACGACGCTCGCGCTGCACGAGGGCCTCGTGGCCGAAAGCCAGAACCACTGGCCGTCGCTGCGGTTTGATGCGCTGGCACTCAACGATCTCATCGCCCGGTTCCTGCCTGCGGGTTTTTACTACAAGACGTTCATGGCGCCGGGCTGGGCCTGGGAGCGGCTCTACGAGCCGCTGATTCGCCGGGCCGCGGGCTTGGGTCGGCTCGAGGCGATCGTCGGCGATCACGCAGCGCCCGCCGAGACCGTGCACGATCACGCGGATGTACTGGTGGTCGGCGCGGGCGTCGCGGGGCTCGCCGCAGCACATCGTCTGGGCACGAGCGGCCTCAAGGTGATGCTCACCGACCAGGACGTCGTGCTGGGTGGCGGCGCGCTGCTCGATGCGCGCTGGAGCGCCTGGCGCGAGAGGATGTGCGCCGCCGTTGCCGCCCTTGCCACGGTGCGGTGCCTGGCGCGCACCACGGTGCTCGGGGCCTACGGCCACGGCGTGTTCGGGGCGCTCGAAACGCTCTCACCGGCCGAGGCGATCCGCTTCGATGGCCTGCGGGAGCGGCTGCGGATCATCCGCGCCCGGCGCGTGGTATTCGCCACCGGTGCGCTCGAGCGGCTGATCGCCTTCCCGGGCAACGATCTTCCCGGCGTGATGCTCGCCGGCGCCGCGCTCCAGTATCTGAGACGCTACGGTGTGGCCGTGGGCCGCCGCCCCGCATTTTTCCTCAACACCGACGAGGCCTATGAGGCAGTGTTCGCCTTGACCGGCGCGGGTATCGAGTGCGCCGGTGTGATCGACGTGCGGGAGAGTTCGCTCGCGGCCGAGCGCGCCCGGGCGCTCGGTGTCGAGGTGCAGGGCGGCGCGGTCGTCGAAGGGGCTTTCGGGCGCGACGGGGTTCGCGCCGTCAGGGTCGTGGACGTGAAGGGGCGCCGTGGCCGCGACCTCGAGGCCGATTGCCTGCTGATGTCCGGAGGGTATTCACCCGCGACCACCCTTGCGAGCCAGCTCGGCGCGCAGCTCACGTGGCAGGAGGCGATCGCAGCCTTCACCCCGGATCTCGCAGCCACCATCGGGCGGGTAGCGGGCGCGGCGCGCGGCGTACTGGGGCTTGCGGCCGCCGCGCGTGACGGCGAGAGCGCGGCGTGCGCGATCGCGGCGGAGCTCGGTCGCCCGGCGAGCGCCGCGGGGGGCGCGGATCTGCCGGTCGATTCGGACGCCACACCGATCGCCGCTCTATGGGAAGTGCGCGGCCGGGCCAAGGCCTTCGTCGATTTGCAGAACGACGTGACCGCCGCGGACGTGCGGCTCGCCCATCGCGAAGGCTACGAGCACGTCGAGCACATGAAGCGCTTCACCACCCATGGCATGGCGACTGACCAGGGGCGCATCGGGGGACTGGTGGGGAGCGCCGTCCTGGCGCACGCGCGCGGCGTGCCGCTGTCCGAGGTCGGGCAGCCCAAGCCGCGCCCGTTCGCCCAACCGGTTCCCTTCGCGGCGCTCGCGGGCGGCGAAGTCCGCGAGCACTTCAAGCCCAAGCGCCGGCTGCCACTGCATGACTGGCACGAGGCCGCCGGCGCAACCTTCGTGGCCGCCGGGCTGTGGCTGCGGCCGCTCGTCTACTCGCGGCAACAGGGGTGGGAGGCGGTGCTGAACGAAGCCCGCGCCGTGCGTCGCTCGGTGGGCATCACCGACGTATCGACCCTCGGCAAGATCGACGTGCAGGGACCCGACGCCGCGCGGTTCCTGGACTTCATCTACGCGAACACGTTTTCCACGCTCGCGGTCGGTCGCGCCCGCTACGGCATCATGTTGCGCGAGGACGGGATGCTGCTCGACGACGGTACGACCTCGCGGCTCGCCCCCGAACACTTCCTCGTCACGACCACGACGGTGAACGCGGCGGTGGCGCTCGAGCACATGGAATTCCACCTGCAGGCGGTGTGCCCGCGGCTTGATGTGCTCCTGACCGATGTCGGCGATCAGTGGGCGCAGTTCGCCGTCGCGGGGCCGCGCTCGCGTGAGGTCGTGGCGGCGGTGGTCGCCGGCGTCGATCTGTCCAACGAGGCCTTTCCGTTCATGGCGGCGAGCGTCGCCACCATCGCCGGCGTTGTGGGACGGGTGTTCCGCATCTCGTTCTCGGGCGAGCTGGCCTACGAACTTGCGGTACCGGCCGGGCACGCCCTGAAGGCCTGGTCAGCGGTGCTCGAGGCGGGCAAGCCCTTCCGTATGGCGCCCTATGGCCTCGAAGCGCTCAACACCCTGCGCATCGAGAAGGGTCACGTGACCACAGCAGAGCTGAACGGCAACACCAGCGCCGATGATCTCGGCTTTCAGCGGATGCTGAAGAAGCACGGCGATTTCATCGGCCGCGCGCTGTCGCAGCGCTCCGGCCTCACGGCGCCCGATCGGCTGCAGCTCGTCGGCGTACGGCCCCTCGAGCGCACCCACCGCCTGCGCAACGGCTTGCAGCTGGTCGCGCCGCAGGCGCGCACCACGAGTCTCGGCTACGTGACCTCTTCGACCCCCTCGGTCGAGCTCGATGGCTGGGTGGGCCTCGCCCTGGTGGCGGGTGGCCGCCAGCGCCTCGGCCAGCGGCTGATCGGCACATCGCCCGTTCACGACGAGGCGAGCGAGATCGAGATCGTGAGCCCCCACATGCTTGATCCGCAGAACGCTCGTGTCCGGGCCTGAGTCCGTGTCAGCTCCCGGCCTGCGGCTCGCATCCTGCGCGGCGGACATGGTGGAGATCGCCGCCCTCCACGGGCGCGCGCGTGAGCTCGAGAGCATCGCGGGCGGCCGGGGCCTTGAGCTGCCGGCGCTCGGACAGGTGGCGGTGGCGTCCGATCAACTGGCGCTTTGCGTGCGCCCCGAGCGCTGGCTGCTCCTCGCTCCG
>CATPBQ010000204.1 GCA_955652795.1 uncultured Steroidobacteraceae bacterium
CCAGCGTGCGCTTCACGCCGGCAGCCTCGCGAGCTCGGCGCTGACAACCGCCTGGTCGCGGAACGCGCGCCGCACGCTGCCGTGGATCTGATAATCCTCGTGCCCCTTGCCGGCGATGAGCACGACGTCCTCGGGGCCCGAGCGCTGCAGGGCCATGCGGATAGCGAGCGCCCGGTCATGCTCGATCACGAGCGGCGCGCCCGCTGCCACACCGGCGACGATGTCCGCCACGATCCGCGCGGGATCCTCGCTGCGCGGGTTGTCGTCGGTCACGATGATGTCGTCGGCGAGCTCGGCCGCGATCCGGCCCATGAGCGGACGCTTGCCGGCATCGCGGTCGCCGCCGCAGCCGAATACCACCCGCAGCTGTCCGCGACAGTGCAGGCGCGCCGCGCGCAGCGCCTTGGCGAGCGCATCGGGGGTATGCGCGTAGTCCACAATGGCGAGCGGGGTGCGCCCGCGCCCGCCGAACATCTCCATGCGCCCGCTCGCTGCGCGGCTCACCGACAGCGCGTGCGCAGCGTCCTTGAGCGGGATGTTCCAGGCCAGCAGCACCGCCAGCACCGTGAGAGCGTTGTCGACGTTGAACTCGCCCATCAGGGGCACCGGCAGCTGCACGCTTCCGAAGCTCGAGTCCACCTCGATGAGCAGCCCGCCCGGATCGGGTGTTATGCGTGCGGCGCGCACGAACTGCGCGCCGCCGGGCAGCTGCGCGGCGGTACCGGCGGCGCGCGTGGTTGCGGTGAGACGCGCGCTGGAGGCCTCGCGCGCCAGGCGCTCCCCGAACGGATCATCGACATTGATGACCCGGTGCGCGAGCCCGGGTGCACCGAACAGGCGCGCCTTGGCTGCTCCGTACGCCTCCATGGTGCCGTGATAGTCAAGATGATCACGGGTCAGGTTGGTGAAGGCCGCGGTGTTGAAACGCACGCCGTTGACGCGCGCCTGGTCGAGGGCGTGCGAGGACACCTCCATGCTCACGCATTCGGCGCCGAGGGCCCGCAGCGCCGCGAGCTGGCGGTGAATGCTCACCGCATCCGAGGTGGTGTGCAGCGTCGGAGTGAGCTGCGCCGGCACGCCTACACCCAAGGTGCCGATGTAGGCGGCCGGCCGGTGGCAATGCTGCAGCGCCTGCGCCAGCAGCCATGCACAGGTCGTCTTGCCGTTGGTTCCGGTAATGCCCGCGACCGTGAGTTGTTGCGAAGGCGCGCCGAAGAAGCGGTCGGCTATGACGCCGGCGCGCTCGGTGAGCTTCGGCACCGCGGCGACGAACGTGCCGGTCGGCAGCTGCGGGAGCGCCTCCCCGGTGTCGCCGTCGCGCTCGTAGAGCACGGCGCGCGCGCCGCGCGCCACCGCGTCAGCGGCGAATTCAACCCCATGATGGGTGCGTCCCCGGCACGCGAGAAACAGCGCGCCGGGAGTTGCGGCGCGGCTGTCGAGCGTCACATCGCTCACCAGCACCTCCGCAGGCACGGCGGCAAAGCCTGCGGTGAGCTGCGCGAGGGAGCGCGCCGTCGCCAGGGCGCCGATGTGCGCGGCTCCGCTCACGGGAGCGCCGCCGTGCGCGTGCCGCCGAGGGCGGGGCTGGCCGGCAGTTCCTCGGGGGCGTTGACGGGCTGGTCGGGCGCCACCGCGAGCAGACGCAGCGCCCCGCCGATCACCCTGGAGAATACTGGAGCTGCGACCTGTCCGCCCATGTGCAGTCCGGCGCCGGGTTCGTCGATGACCACCACCGCGGCCAGGCGTGGCTCGCTCGCGGGAGCCACCCCGCCGAACACCGCCATGTAGCGATCGGTCGAGTAGCCGCCGGCGGTGGCTTTCCACGCGGTGCCGGTCTTGCCCGATACGCGGTAGCCGGGGATGGCCGCGAGCTTCCCGGTGCCTTCCGCGGCCACCACCGACTCGAGCATGCCGACCAGTTCGCGGCATACCTGGCTCTCGAGCGCCCGCTCCCCGGGCGCCACTGCCTCGACGCGCAGGAACGACACCGGACGGGCGATGCCGAACGCGCCGATGGTTGCGTAGGCGTGCGCCAGCTGCAGCGGCGTGACCGACAGGCCGTAGCCATGCGACATGGTGACGATGCCGATGGGACGCCACTGCGAGTAGGCAGGCAAGAGCCCGGCCGACTCCCCCGGATAGCCGCTGGTGGTGACCTGCCCGAAACCAAGATGCGTAAGCGTGGTCCAGATCTCTTCCGGCGGCAGCGTGAGGGCGATGTGCGCCATGCCGACGTTCGAGCTCTTGGCGAGCACGGTGGCGATGTCGATCGCGCCGTAGTTGTGCTCGTCCTCGAAAATCTTCACGCCGACCTTGAAGAAGCCCGGCGAGGTGTCGATGACGCTGCGGTTGTCGTATTTGCCCGAGGCCAGCCCTGCGGCCACGAAGAACGGCTTGATGGACGAACCGGGCTCGAAGATATCGGTGGCCGCGCGGTTGCGATAGGCCACCGCCTCAATCTGGTCGCGGTCGTTGGGGTTGTAGGCGGGCTGGTTCACCATGGCGAGCACCTCGCCGCTGGCGACGTCGAGCACGACCGCGGAGCCGGCGCGGGCGCGCTGATCGCGGATCGCCGCCTTCAGCTCGCGGTACGCGAGGTACTGGATGCGCAGGTCGATCGACAGCACCAGGTCGCGCCCCGGACGTGCCGGCCGGATGCTCTCCACGTTCTGGACGATGCGTCCGTAGCGGTCCTGGATGACACGCTTCGCGCCATCCTCGCCGGCGAGCCAGTGATCGAACGCGAGTTCCAGGCCCTCCTGGCCGGCATCGTCGACGTTGGTGAACCCGAGCAGATGCCCGGTCACCTCGCTCGCGGGGTAATAGCGGCGGTACTCGCGCGAGGTGTACACGCCCGGGATCCCGAGCGCCTTGATCTGCGCGGCTTCCGCGGGCTGGCGATGGCGCGCGAGGTACAGGAACTGGCGCTCGAGATTGCTGGTGATACGGCGCGCGAGTTCCTGGCGGTCGAGCTTCAGCGCGGCGGCGAGTCGCGGAATCTGGTCGGTGGCGAGCGCCAGTTCGCCCGGATTCACCCACACCGAGTCCACCGGCGTGCTGACCGCGAGCGGCTCGCCGTAGCGGTCGGTGATGGTGCCGCGATGCGCGGCGATATCGAGCACGCGCGAGAAGCGCGCATCGCCCTCCCTGGCGAGAAAGCCGTGATCGACGAGCTGCAGATTCACCGCACGCCACGCCAGCGTCAGCGCGCTCATCGCGAACAGCCCGAGCAGCAGGTGCGCCCGCCAGCGGAACGAGGCGGGCGCTGCGTCGCGTACGCTGCGCGCCTTCATGGAGTGATGATCTCGATCTCCTTCGGGGGCGGCATCGCCATGTGCAGCTTGGCGCTCGCGACGCGCTCGACGAAGGCATGGGTGGACCAGGCGCTCTGCTCGAGCTGCAGCTGGCCCCATTCGATTTCCAGGTTGTCGCGGCGCCCGTTCAGAGCCTCGAGCTCGACGAACATCTGCCGCGCACGGTGCTTGCAGTAGATGGCGCCGGCCGCCGAGCCGAGTGCCGCCAGCCACAGCAGCGGCATCGCGATAATGAGCGCAGCGCGCACGCTCATGCGAGTCGCTCCGCCACGCGCAGCAGCGCGCTGCGGGCGCGCGGGTTGCGCTGCAGCTCCGCTGGCGCCGGCCGGCTCTTTCGGCCGATGAGCTTGAGGCGCGGTCGCGCCGCCGCGGGCACGACCGGCAGATCCCTCAAGGCCGGGTCGATCTGCGACTCGCGCTGCATGAAGCGCTTGACAACGCGATCCTCGAGGGAATGGAAGCTGGTGACCGCGAGGCGCCCGCCGGGCGCGAGAACATCGAGCGCGGCGCTGAGGCCGCGCTCGAGCTGGCCGAGCTCGTCGTTGATGAACATGCGCAGCGCTTGAAAAGTGCGCGTCGCGGGATGCTTGCCGGGCTCGCGCGTGCGCACGGCGCCTGCGATCAGGGCGGCGAGCTCACCGGTGCGGGTCAGCGC
>CATPBQ010000205.1 GCA_955652795.1 uncultured Steroidobacteraceae bacterium
CTGCGGGTCACGCGCTCCGATACCGTGGAGGAGCTCGATGTGATACCGGGCGTGGGCATTGAGGACGCGGTGGAGGTCCGCGGAGCACTCGCGCCCGGCGACCGGCTGGTGGTGCGCGGCGCCGAGCGCCTGGCGGCGCGACAGGCCGTGCGCGTCATCGATCCCGCACGCCACAGGACGTCGGCTCATCCCGGCTAAGTCCAGCCGGGGCCGATCGCCATGCCGCGGGAACCGATATGGCTGAGGACAAGTCGCGCCAGGTGGGGGTAGCATGCTTCGAATGTTATTGATCACGTTGGCCGCGATCGCAAGTAGCTACGCCGCTTCGCTCAACGCTGGGACAAATCCAACGCTGGACGACATCACTCCCGCGATCGGCGGCGGGGCGTACAAACAGATCACCAGCGTGATCGTCGCACGCGGCGAACGCGTGCTCTACGAACAGTACTTCGACACATCCGGCGCTGCAGCATTGCGCAATACGCGTTCCGCGACCAAGACAGTGACGGGAATCCTGGTCGGCGCCGCCGTCGATCGCGGGTTACTTCGCGCCGAGTCGCCGGTGCTGCCTTTCTTCAGCGACCGCCTGCCCCTGGCCAACCCGGATCCGCGCAAAGAGCGCATTACGGTAGAAGATTTTCTGACGATGAGCTCCCTGCTGGAGTGCGACGACGAGAACGAGTTCTCCCGGGGCAACGAGGAGCGAATGTACCTGGTCGAGGATTGGGTCAAGTTCACGCTCGACCTGCCAATCAAAGGCTTTCCGGACTGGCAGCGAAAACCGGAGCAGTCCCCTTACGGGCGGGCGTGGAGTTACTGCACTGCCGGTGCCACGACGCTCGGACCGCTGCTGGAGAGGGCGACCAAACAGAGTGTTCCAGACTTTGCTCAGGCCGCGCTCTTCAAGCCGCTCGGGATTGAATCCGTCACATGGCAATACCAGCCCCTCGGCAGTGCCATGACCGGCGGCGGTCTTGAGCTTCGCAGCCGAGACCTCCTGAAGCTTGGCCAGTTATACCTCAACGGAGGCCGTTGGCAGGGGCGCCAGGTGATCTCGGAAACATGGGTGCGCCGTTCGGTGTCTCCCCACGCGAACGCCAGAGAGGACACGGACTATGGCTATCTGTGGTGGCTGCAAACGTTTCACGTCAACGGACGGAGCATCCCGACGTACGGGATGTATGGGACTGGCGGAAACAAGGTGTATGTCTTGCCGGACCAGGGGATAGTCGTGGTCGTCACGACGACCAACTTCAAGGTTGCGGGTGCCGGAGCCCTGACGGATAAGCTGTTTACCTCGGTGATTGTCCCCGCCGTGCTTGTTCCTTGAGCGGACGTAGTCCTCGCGACGTCACGGAGGGCCGCCGGTTCTTGGCAGGAATTGAGCGATAGTTGGCATTGCGGCCAGCGGCCCGGTCGCGCAGGATTCGCGCCAGGACCTGCACTTCACGCCAACGGAGCGGACGATGAACAGACGCGAGCTGTTACAAAACTCTGCTGCAATAAGTGTCACCGCCGCGATTCCGCTTGCGGCGGTAAGCGTAGTGGCGATGAGCGCGAACTCTGCGCGAACACCCGGCGTGCCCGGCGCTGGCGCGGCAGTCGAGCCAAGTCCGCTGCGGCCACCGGCCGAGGGCAGCCTTCCCGTGGCGTTCCTGATTTCCAGGGGCGCGGTGGTCATCGACTTCTGTGGACCGTGGGAGGTCTTCGAGAGCGCCACCATCCCAGGGCGCAAGGATGCCGCCTTCCACCTTTACACCGTGGCCGAGACGACGAGCCCGGTCACGGCGAGCGGGGGCCTGAAAATCGTGCCCAATTTCAGCTTCGAGACGGCTCCAGCGCCCAAGATCATCGTCATTCCCGCCCAGGATGAGCCGAGTGAAGCGACGCTCAAGTGGATTCGCGCAGCGACTCAAGGCACGGACGTCACGATGTCGGTTTGCACCGGGGCGTTCGTGCTGGCGAAGACCGGCCTGTTGAGCGGCAAATCCGCCACGACGCATCACAACGCGTACGCAGATCTGGCGATGCAGTTTCCGGATATCCAGGTCAAACGTGGAGCGCGTTTCGTCGAGGCGGGCAACCTGGCGAGCGCGGGGGGTCTGTCCAGCGGCATCGATCTGGCGCTGCGCGTGGTGGAGCGCTATTTCGGTCGCGAGGTCGCCGCGCAAACCGCCTACTACATGGAATATCAGGGCGAAGGCTGGACGGACCCCAATTCGAACCAGGCTTACCGCAAGCGTCTCGTATCCACCGCAGCGCATCCGCTGTGTCCGGTGTGCGAGATGGATGTCGACCCCACGACGGCCGCGAAATCGGTATACCGGGGCCAGACCTATTACTTCTGCATGACGGATCATAAGGTCGCATTCGACGCGACTCCGGAGAAATTCATGGAAGCATTCAAGACCTAGTGGCGCGCCAGGACAGACCGACGAAACTTTCCGTTCAGAAGCGGCCGCCAGGGCTGACGCGCACGCGGCGCGTCGTGCTCGTTGCCGCAGCCGGGGCGGAAATCCTGGATCTGGTCGGACCGTTCCAGGTCTTCACCACGGCGACGAATCTGTTCCGTAAGCGGCACCCCCATTCTGCCGCCATCTATCGCGTCGAAATAGTCACCTGCTCGCGGCAGACCGCGTTCATGACCAACTGCGGTCTGCAGATGGTGGCTCACAAGAGTCTTCCGGACGTGCGCGGCGAGATCGATACGCTGCTGGTGGCGGGCGGAAGCGCCATCGAGGACGATCGCACGAGCCCGCAAGCGATCCAGTGGATTCGCAAGCTTGCGGCCGGGACGCGGCGAGTAGGCTCGGTGTGCACGGGCGCGCTGCTGCTGGCGCGGGTGGGATTACTGGATGGCCGCAGGGTCACTACCCATTGGAACTGGTGCCTGCGTCTCGCCGAGCGGTACCCGCAAGTACGGGTCGAGCCGGACCCGATCTTCATCCGCGACGGGAACGTCTACACTTCCGCCGGCGTCACGGCGGGAATGGACCTGGCGTTGGCTCTGATTGAGGACGATCACGGGTCGCGCCTGGCGCTCCAGGTGGCCCGTCAGCTGGTGCTGTACCTGCGCCGGCCCGGCGGACAGTCGCAATTCAGCGCCGCCCTTTCCCTGCAGTTGAGCGACCGGCAGCCCTTGCGCGAGCTGCAGTCCTGGGTGCTCGAGAATCTCAACAAGCCGCTGAGCGTGCAGACGTTAGCTGAACGCGTGGCCATGAGCCCCCGCAATTTCGCCCGCGTCTTCGGCAAGGAGATGCGCATCACGCCGGGCAAGTTCGTCGAGCGCCTGCGTGTGGAGGCTGCCCGCCGGCGCCTGGAGGAAACCCGTTACAGTCTCAAGAGGATTGCCGAGGAGTGCGGGCTCGGCAGTGTGGGTTCGATGCGCAGCGTATTTCAGAGGGTAGTAGGCATCCCGCCTGGTCAATATCGGCAACACTTTCGAGGCGCGCGGCCGAGGTGGCACAGCGGTCGGTGGCGCCGCTGCCCGACGGCGCAGCCCTGCGGGTGCTGTTCGGATTCTAGGTTGCTATGCCCGCTCGAGCTGGTCACCCAAGCCGGTGTTGTCGGTGCGTTTTGCCTGTTCGGCATGGTGGTCCGCCGCGAGCAGCATATAAAACGCCGGCACGACGAACAGCGTAAACAAGGTGCCGATCGAAAGGCCCGTGGTAATCACCAGGCCCATTGCGAACCGTCCCGCCGCGCCTGCGCCCGAGGCGATCACGAGCGGAAACACGCCGAGCACCATCGCCGCGGTCGTCATCAGGATCGGACGCAGGCGCACGCCGGCGCCATGCGCGATGGCGTCGCGCTTGCTCATACCAGTGCGCTGCGATTCATTCGCGAACTGCACGATGAGGATGCCGTGTTTGGAGATCAGGCCCATCAGCGTGACCAGGCCGACCTGAGTGTAG
Source organism: uncultured Steroidobacteraceae bacterium (assembly GCA_955652795.1). Lineage (GTDB taxonomy): Bacteria > Pseudomonadota > Gammaproteobacteria > Steroidobacterales > Steroidobacteraceae > 13-2-20CM-66-19. The sequence continues at coordinate 3,915 of CATPBQ010000205.1, forward strand.
ATGTTAAGGCTCGAGATCAGGTTGACAAAGATCAGTGCGCCGAACAACGCCATCGGTACCGACACCAGGATCACAATCGGATCGCGCAGACTATTGAACTGCGCCGCGAGTGCGAGAAACACGATGATTACCGCGAACATCAGGGTGGTCGCGAAGCCGCCGGACTCCTGCACGAACTGGCGTGACTGGCCGGAGTAATCGAGCTGATAGCCGCTCGGCGCGACTTCGGCCAGCGCATCGCGCAGGAATTTCAGGGCCTCGCCCTGCGACATGCCGCTCGCGCCCGTGATTGTCGCAGAGTTCAGCTGCTGGAAGCGGTTGATCGACTGCGGAACGGTTTCGCGCTTGAGGCTCGCGAGCGTTGATGCCGGCAGCACCGCACCGTCCGGCGCGCGCACGTAATAGTCGAGGACCTGATCGGGATTCAGCCGATCGGCCTGCAGCACCTGCGGGATCACCTTGTAGGAGCGCCCGGCGATCGAGAAATAGTTGACGTAGCCGCCGCCGAGCGCGCTGCCGAGCGCGCTGCCGACATCCTGCTCGGTGAGGCCCAGGGTCGAAATCAGATCGCGGTCAACGACCACGGTTGACTGCGGCTTGTCAATCTTCAGATCCGCGTCGATGAACCAGAACTTGCCGCTGTCCTGCGCTTTCTTCAGCACCGTCTGCACGACTTCGTTGAGGTTCTGGAACGGCTCGGTGGTGTTGACAACGACCTGAATCGGCGCGCCTTGCGCGCCCGGCAGCGCCGGCAGCGAGAACACGAAGATCTGGCCGCCGGCGATCGCGCTCCAGATTCCCTGCAACACCTGCTGCAATTGGGCGGCGGATCTTGTGCGCTCGTTCCAGGGCTTGAACAGCATGCCGCCGAAGCCGGTGCCGGGGCTCACGATCTGGAACAACATCTCGTATTCGGGCAGCTTCTTGCCGATCGCGAACATCTGCTGCGAGTAGCCGAGCATTTGCTGCGCGGTCGCGTTTGGAGAGGCCTTGAGCTGATAGAACAGGAAGCCCTGATCTTCGTCCGGCGTGAGTTCCGATTTGGACGTCATGCCGAGCAGGATGGTCGCGCCGAACAGCAGCGCGCCCATGACGACGATCACGCTCCAGGTCGCCAGTGTCGCTCGCAGCAGCCGCTGATAGCCGTGGCGCACGCGTTCGAACTGGCGGTCGATGAACTGCACGAAACGCCCGCTCTCCTGCTCGCTCCTGAAGAAGCGCGAACACATCATCGGCGACAAGGTCAGCGCGATGACGGCCGACACCGTCACCGCGCCGGCGAGCGTGAACGCGAACTCGGTGAACAGGGCGCCGGTCAGACCCTTCTGGAAGCCGATTGGCACGTACACGGCGATCAGCACGACGGTCATGGCCAGAATCGGGCCGCCCAGTTCGCGTGCCGCGAGGAGCGACGCCTGCAGCGGTGTCTTGCCTTCCTCCTTCATGTGCCGGTCGACGTTCTCGACGACGATGATCGCGTCGTCAACGACCAGACCGATAGCCAGCACCAGCGCCAGCAGCGTCAGCAGGTTCATCGAGTAGCCGAACGCCAGCATGACGAAGAACGTGCCGATCAGTGACAGGGGCATCGCGACGACCGGAATGATGACCGCGCGCAGGCTGCCCAGAAACAGGAAAATCACCACGGTGAC
>CATPBQ010000206.1 GCA_955652795.1 uncultured Steroidobacteraceae bacterium
CGCGCGGCGGCGGCCCGCGCGGCCACAAGGGGTCGCCCGCGGGCCGCTCTCCCGGACGGGGTCGCTGAGGCAACCGGCCGGCTTCGGGCGCGAGCCGTGCCGCCGTGGCACTCGGGGCGTCGCTTGAGCTAAGCTCACCCCCTTTGGCGGCCGCCGCCAGCAGCCCCAGCCGTCCAAAGCCCATTCCCCAAGATCGTGGGCCGTTCCCCGTATGGCGGAAATCGAAGACAACGTCGACCGCGAGCTGTTCCGCAACGTGGAGAAGCTACGTCAGTTGCGCATCGAGCATCGTGATCTCGATGAGGTCATCTCCCGCCTGTCGCTCGATCTGCACGTGGATGAGTTGCAGCTGAAGCGCCTGAAGAAGCGCAAGCTCATGCTCAAGGATCAGATCGCGCGGCTGGAGAGCCAGCTGATCCCGGATCTCAACGCCTGATGAACGGCGTCGAGACCGCCGTAAGCGGGGTCCTGCTGCGGCTGACATCACCGCAAGTGCTGGGCGCGGTGGCCGCGCTGCTGGTCGCGGGCGTGATCGCGCTCCTGGTTGCCCGGATGCTGCGCGTGCGGCGGGCACGTGGCGTCACGGCAGCCCGGGCGCAGCACCCGCCACACTGGCTGGACCACACGCTGGAGGGCGCGCTGATCCTGGCGCCGCTGGTGGCGGCGCTCGCCACACTGCTTGCCGGGCACGCGGCGCTGGCCGCGTTCGCGACGCCTACCACAGTCATCGACGGCGCGGTAAAGATCGTGGGCGCGCTGGTGTTGCTGCGCTTCGGCGTTTACGTGCTCGGCCTGCTGCTCGGCCCGGATTCCTGGGTTGGCACCCGGGAAAACGGCATCACGTTCGTCTTGTGGGTGATCGCGGCGGTGGCGCTGCTCGGCTGGCTGGATGTGCTCGAGGCCGCCCTCAACCGCGTCAGCCTGGTTCCGGGACGAACGCAGTTGAGCCTGTGGGGCCTGCTCAAGGGCCTCGTGATAATCACGGCCTTCCTGGTCGTGACGAGCCTGATCGCGCGCGCGATCGAGCGTCACGTCATGCGGCTCGACCAGCTGGCCGTGTCGACCCGGGTCGGCGTCTCGAAGTTCGCCTACTTCCTGTTGCTCGGGCTGGGCATGCTGCTGGGGATCAACGCCGCCGGCGTTGACGTGACCACGCTCAACGTACTCACCGGCGCCATTGGCCTGGGGTTGGGCTTCGGTCTGCAGGCGGTCGCGAGCAACTTCGTCAGCGGCTTCGTGCTGTTGATGGACAAGTCCATCAAGCCCGGCGACGTCATCAGTTTCACCGCAACCGCCGGCGCGAGCGCCGGTAATTTCGGCTGGGTGCAGGAGCTGCGCGGCCGCTACGTGGTGGTGCGGGACCGCGACGGCGTCGACACCCTGATTCCGAACCAGAACCTGATCACGAGCGCGTTCATCAACTGGAGCTATTCGGATCAGCGCGTACGCCTGAAGCTCCCGGTGAACGTGAGCTACGACGACGATCCGGAGGTTGCGCTCAAGCTCCTCCTGCAGGCAACCGAGAATCATCCGCGCATCCTGCGCGATCCGCCGCCGGTGTCGCGCCTCATCAGCTTCGAGGACAGCGGCATGCGCCTCGAGATCCGCTTCTGGATCGCCGATCCCGTGAACGGCGTCAACAACGTGCGCTCGGATGTGAACCGCGCGATCTGGCGCATTTTCCGCGCCCACGGCGTGACGATTCCCGTGGCGCAGCACGAGACCCGCATACTCAGGGCGCGCCCGCCGCGCGCACTGCCCGGCCCGCTCGCGCAGGGACCGCCGGGGCTCGACCACGCCGCCGACTAAGAAGTCGCAGGCGCCGTGTCACTGCAGGTCGCCGCTGGCATCGAGATTCCGGACAGCGAGCTGTCGCTGTCGTTCGTGCGCTCCTCGGGCCCGGGTGGCCAGAACGTCAACAAGGTCGCGACCGCGGTACAGCTGCGCTTTGATCTCGAGCGCAGCGCGGTGCTCCCGCAGGGCGTCAAGGCGCGCCTCAAGGCTTTGAGCGGGCGGCGGCTCACCGCGGACGGCTCGATCCTCATCATCGCGCGCAACCACCGCACCCAGGAGCACAACCGCCGCGAGGCCCAGGAACGGCTCACCGACCTCATCCGCCGCGCGCTCACTGTCCCCAAAGCGCGCAAGGCCACCAAACCCACGCGCGCGGCGCGCGAGCGCCGGCTCGAGCACAAGACGCGGCTGCGGCGCACCAAGCGCCTGCGCGCCAAGCCCGGCTGGGACGACTGACACGGGCGCTGACGCGCGCCCGCATGCGAAGGAGTGTCGACATGTACGCCTCCGCCGCCATGGCCATTCTGCACCACCTCGCCGCCTTCACGGTGGTCGCAGCGCTGGCGGTGGAAGTCGGCATGTTCAAGCCGCCGTTGTCGTTGGCTCAGGCGCGGCGGCTGCTGCGCACCGACTTCATTTTCGGCGCGTCCGCGACCGTGGTGCTGGTGGTGGGAATGCTGCGCGTCGCTTTCTTCGAAAAGGGACGCGAGTACTACTGGCACGATCTGTACTTTCTCATCAAGTTCAGCGCATTCATCGCCGCGGCACTGATCTCGATCTATCCGACCATGACGTTCATGTCGTGGAGCAAGGGCCTGAAGGCCGGCGTGGCGCCCGAGGTGCCGGAGGCGCGCACCCGGCGCGTGCGCCTGTGCCTGATGCTCGAGCTCACCGCGATCGTCGTGATTCTCGCGTGTGCGGCGCTGATGGCGCGCGGCTTCGGGTACCTGCGCTAAGGGGACCGCAAGCCGGCGCCAAGCCCTTGCGGATGGATCAGCCACGCGGCCAGCGCCGGCAGCAGGATGATCGCCGCCAGCATGTTCACCAGGAACATGAAGGTCAGCATGATGCCGATGTCGGCCTGGAACTTCAGCGGCGAGAACACCCAGGTGGCGACCCCGATGGCGAGCGTGATGCCGGTGAAGATGATGCTGGCCCCGGTGACGCGCAGCGTGCGCTCGTAGGAGTCGCGCACCGACAGTCCCTGGTGCAGGAATTCCTGCATGCGGCTGAAGAGATAAATGCCGTAGTCGACGCCGATGCCGGCGCCGAGCGCCACCATCGGCAGCGTGGACACCTTGAGGCCGATGCCGACCAGGGCCATGACCGCGTACACCATCACCGACACCAGCGCCAGCGGCACCACCACCAGGATGGTGCCCACCACGGAACGGAAGGTCAGCAGGCACATGACGAGCACCGCAGCGAACACGCCCGCGAGGATCATCATCTCCTTGGCCTTCACGGTCTCGTTGGTGGCCGCCATCACCCCGACGTTCCCCGCGGCGAGGCGCACCGGGGCGCCTGGCACCGGGTTGGCGTTGCGCCAGCGTTTCACGGCGGTCACGACGCGCTCGATCGTGCCGGCGCGGTGGTCCGCCAGGAACATCATCACCGGCACGACGTCGCAGTTGTCATTGAGGAGCCCGGTACTGGTCTCGATGTAACGCGTCGACTGCGTGAGCTGGGTCTGCTCGCGCGGGATGCTGCGCCACTTGAGGCTCCCCTCGTTCCAGCCGGCGATCGCGATCTTGGCGATAAAGGGGAGCGTGATGACGTCCTGCACGCCGGCAACGTTGCGCATGTGCCAGCCGAAGCGATCGATTGCGCTCATCAGGTCGTGACTGACGCACACCGGCTCGGTCGACTCGATCACCGCGGTGAGCACGTCGACGCCGATGTTGAACCTGGAGGTAATGACGTCGTTGTCGCGGTTGTAGCGCGAGTCGCGACGCAGCTCCGGCACGCCCGCCTGGGTGTCGCCGATCGGGGTCTCGCGCCCCTTCCACCAGCCGAGCGCCGCGAGCACGGCGGCGACCGCAATGATGGCGAGCGCCGGTCCCCGGTCGGTGATGCCGGACAGGCGCCGCCACAGCGCCGCGAGCCAGCGCTGCCGCCGCTGCACCCGCCCGCGATAACCGGCATCGAAGTGCACGTAGGAGACCACCACGGGCAGCAGCACCAGGTCGGTCAGAATGACGATCGCGACGCCAATGCTCGCGGTAATCGCCATCTCGCGAATCACCTGCACCGGAATCATGAGAATCGTGACGAAACCCACCAGGTCCGCGAGCAGCGCAATGACCGCGGGCGCGAGCAGCTGCCGAAACGTGCGGCGCGCGGCTTCCATGCTGCCGAGGCCCGCGAACGCGGCGTCGCTCACGGCGCTGATCTTCTGCACCCCGTGACTGACCCCGATCGCGAATACCAGGAACGGCACCAGCAGACCGATAGGGTCGATGCCGTAATGCAGCAACACCAGTGCGCCCAGCTGCCAGATCACGGCGACCACTGAGCACAGCACCGGCACGAACGCGACGCGCCAGGACTGGCAGTAGAGGCGCACCGCCAGCAGTGTCAGCACCAGTGTGATCACGGCAAACAGCACCACCGCGGCCACGCCGTCGGCGATGTCGCCCATCACCTTGGCAAAGCCGATCATGCGCACGTCGATCCCGTGGCCCTCGATGCCCTGCCGGACCTTCAGTTCGAGCTCGTGGGCGACCTTGATCGGATCGACCGGGTTTCCCTGGGCATCCTGATCGAGCACGATCGCGCTCACCAGGGCGCCGGAAAAATCGTTGGCCACCAGGCGCCCGATGATGCCGGCCTTGCGGATGTTGTCGCGCACCCGCGCCATGTTGGCGGCAGTGGCCGTGAAGTCCGCCGGTATGACGTTGCCCGCTTCGATGCCGTCCTCGACCACCTCGAGGTAGCGCACGTTCGGGGTGAAGATCGACTGCACGCGCGTGCGGTCGATGCCATCCATGACGATCACTTCGTCGGTGGCCTTGCGCAGCGCGGCGAAGAACTCCGGCGTGAACATGTCGCCGTCGCGTGCGATGAGCGCGATCAGCACGCGGTTGGCGCCGCGAAACTCCGCCACCTTCGGCTCCAGGTAGGTGCGCATGTACTCGTGCCGGACCGGCAGAGTCTTGTTGAACGAGCAGTCGATGCGCAGGCCGCGCAGCGCCACCGCCGCGAGCAGCACCGTGCCGAGCGCGAACAGTGCGAGGATCGGCGTGCGATGGCCGAAGATCAGCCGCTCGAGCCGCCCGGCCAGCGCCGGGGGCACGACATCGCCGCTGAGGCCTGCGCCGGCCACTAGCGCGCGGCTCCGGCGCCGGCAGGCGCGTCCTTCAGGACGAGGACTTTGGCGCCGTCTTCACCGACTGCCGCAAGCTCGTCCTCTGCCACCCTCACCACGGCGGAGAGCCCTGCCCGATCGCTCTGCTGCACCAGGGTGAAGGTGCGCCCGCGGTCGTGGCTGACGAGCACCACGCCCGCAAGGCCCACGATGGCGACGCCGGCATCGTCGAAGCGGGCCGCGCCGTCGAGCATGGCCACAGTGCCGGTTTCGATCTTCTGCCAGCTCGAGCCCGCGTCTTCGGAGCGGTAGAGGTGGCCGCGCAGGCCAAACGCCAGCACCGCCTCGCCCTGCAGCGGCAGCACACCGAAGAACGATCCCTCGTAGGGCGAGCTGAGTTCACGCCAGTTCGCGCCGCCATCGTCCGAGCGGTACAGGTGCCCCGCTTCGCCGGCGATATACAGCCGGGAGGCGCCGGCGGGCACGATGCGGTTGAGGTGATAGCCACCTCCCGCCGCGCCCTGGTCCGCGGCGCCCGCCGGCGCCCCGAGGCGCGCCGCGCGCGCCCCGGGGGCCGGGGCGGCCGTGAACGTGCCGGCCGTCCAACTCGCGCCCCCGTCCTGGCTGGTGAAGTACGCGCTGTAGGCGCCGACGGCGATCGCCTGTCCGCCATCGCCACACCACACGTCGAGCAGCGGGCGCTGCACCTCGGGTGCGTAGCGGGTGCGCCTCCAGGTACGTCCGGCGTCGGAGGTGGCGAGAATGACCTCGTCGTGGCCGACTGCCACGCCGTGCTGCGCATCGAGAAAGCACACGCCGGTGAGCAGTGCCTGAGTCGGTACCTCGGCCGCCTGTGCCCAGCTTCTGCCCCGGTCGTCGGAGAGCACGATGATGCCGCGGTCGCCGACCGCGACCAGCCGCGCTCCGGCGGTGGCGACCGCAACCAGGAGTGACTGCGCGGCCAGGCGCGCGGGCTCGGCGGACGGCGGCGGGGTCTCGGCGCTGCGCGCCGCGCCGACCACAGCGAGCGCAGACGCGAGCGCAAAAAAGGGCGCGCCCGCGGCCCGGGGCCCCTGGGGAATCGAGCGTCCTCGTGATCGGATTGCGCACACCGGTTGAGGCATGCTCGATTCCCCGGGGTGGTTCTCCAGGGACGGATTCACGGCGGCCCCGAAGATCCTGCTTTTGCGCTCGCTAATGCGCGAACCTAACGGATTCCGCGCCGCTCCAGCACGCCGGGTTGGTAGTCGGCGGGCGTGCGCTTGACGCTGAAGTCGTAGGACCTCGGTTCCTCGCTCTGCAGGCCGAGCGCGAGATAACGCCCATTGGACAGATCCATGACCAGCTCCAGGTCCGTCCACAGCGACGGCAGCTCGTAGTAGTTCATGGCGTGCCCTTCCTGCACGCGATACAGCTGCCCGCGCGTGTCGTAGCAGTCCACGGCGAGGATCTGCCAGGAGTCCTCGTCCACGTACAGCGTGCGGCGGCTGTACAGGTGGCTCACGCCGCGCTTGAGCGTCGCATCCACCACCCACACGCGATGCAGCTCGTAGCGTGCCAGGTCCTGGTTGATGTGGTTCTTGTGCAGGAGGTCGCCGTACTTGAGCTTCTCGCTCTGCAGGCGGTACGCGTTGTAGGGAACGTAGATCTCTTTCTTGCCGATCAGCTTCCAGTCGTAGCGCTCGGGGCTGCCGTTGTACATGTCGAACTGATCGGAGGTACGCAGGTTGTCGGAGTTGGTGCCCGGGTTGTCGAAGGCGACGTTCGGCGCGCGCCGCACACGGCGCTGGCCGGGGTTGTAGACCCACGCGCGCCGCGCCTCCTTCGCCTGATCGAGCGTCTCCTGCACCAGCAGCACCTCGCCCGCCAGGCGCGCCGGCGCGGTCGTCTCCTGCGTGAAGTACAGCAGGATGTTGTTGAGCGCCGCCTCGGTCATGCCCGGCTGGTAGTACTGGAAGTAGAACTCCTCCTTGAAGTTCACCAGCGTATAGGTGCCACTGGCGGTGAGCGGCGCCTGCCCTACCTGCAGCGACGCCGCCAGGCCGCGATAACGCGTGAGGTGGTTCCAGAACACCTCCAGTCCGACTTTTGGAATCGGGAACGGAACGCCGCCGAGCGCGCCGCTCACTCCGTTGCCGTCCGGAACGAGCTTGGCGGTGGTCGCATTGCGCCTGGTGGCTTGGTAGATGCCCTCCGGAGCGGCCGCGCTGCGATGCGTCGGATAGACCACCATCTTGTAGTCCGGGTAGGTCTTGAACAGCGCCTTGTGACCCTCGGTGAGCTTTGCGGCGTACTGGCTGATGTTGGCCGCGGTAATGGTGAACAGCGGCTTGTCGTTCGCGTACGGATCGGGGTGATGATCACCGGAGCGGTAGTTGGGAAAGCCCGCTTCGGCCGCGGACTTCAGGCCGCCGGTCCAGGCGGGAATGCTGTCATCGGCGTTACCCGCCTTCTCGGCGCCGAGCGGCGTGAGCTCCGCACCCAAGCGCGCGGCCTCCTCCGGACTCACCGCCCCCCAGGCCGCGGGTGCGAACAGCAGTCCTGCTGCAGCCAACCGGATCAGCGTCTTCATTGCAGCCCCTCCATTGTTCGCGCGCCAGGGCCCGCGCCGCTTCAGAACGAGTATTTGATGCTGGCTGCAACGAAGTCGCGATCGTTGAGCAGGTTGTACTGGCCCGCGCCGCCGAATTGAGTGTAAGACACATCGAAGTCCCACTTGGCGCGCAGGTTGGCGCCGAGGCCTACGGTGAGCGCGTGCCGACCCTCGATGAAGTTGCCGCCGGGACCAGGCGAGACACCCTTCACGTCATGCTGCCAGGTCGCATGGGGCAGCAGGTTCCATGCGGCGATGACGTTGTCGTACTCGAGCCGGCCGGCGATCACGTAACCCCAGGAGAGCTTGTCCGGAAACGCGTGACCGGGCTCCACGAGGTTGGGATACTCCGGATAGCCGCCGAGCTGCGGATTGCCGCTCAGGTTCGTGCCGGGCCCGTCGTAGCGCAAACCGCGGCCCACCGGTCCGCCGCTGTACTTGTCCTCGAGTCCCGGGACGTAGTCGACCGCTGCCTCGAACAGCAGCACCGCCTGGGAGGCCTTCAGTACGTTGGCGAAGGTCTGCGTGGCGGTGAACTGGCCCTGCCAGGTGTTCTTCAGCTCCCAGCCACGGATGGTCTGCCCGAGCCCGAATGAGCCGAGCTGGTTGCATCCGCTGATGGGGGTCGCCGAGGCCGGCACGCAGGTGCCGGGCGGCGTCACCGGGGCGCCGAGCAGCCGCGCGATCCCCGACTCGAAGGGCGTGAGCGAGGCATACAACAGTTCGACGTCGTCGAGCTGCAGCGGCACGTTGTGACGGAACGTGACCTCCCCCTGCACTGCGGTGCCGGTCCTCTGGATCTGCGTGTTGAAGGACACGCCGAACATCTTGATGTTCTGCGGGAACTCCTCGAAATACCCGGCCGTCTTGCCGTACTCGTAGGTGGCGAGGTTGCTCGCCTGGGAATTGACGTTGCCCCCGGCGAGCAGCGTGTTCGCGCCGATGGTGGCGTATTGCTGCGCCGTGGCCGCGCTCATGTTGCCGCCCTGCTGCGCCGCCCTCTGCTGGCCAACCGCGGCGCCGGTAGCGACGGCCGCGGCGAACGGCAGCCCGGCGGCCAGCGCCTGCGCCGCGGCGCCCACCGCGTTGACCGCGCCGAACGCATTGCCGAAGCCCGCCTGCGAGCCGCTCACCGACGACACCACCGGCAGGCGGCTGGTGTAGTTCAGGAAGTAGAAGCCGAGCTGCGTGCCCTGGCTGAAATTCGGCAGATAGAGCTTGAAGTTGACGCCGTACTGGCCCGAGTCGCGGGGGTAGTGATCGGGCAAGCGATTGACCGCCTGGAAGTCGGTGATCAGGGAGCCGCCCAGCGGGCGGAAATCCACGCCCTGGTCGGAAATCGCGCCAAAACCGAGAAACACGCGGTGACCGCCCACGACCCCGAAGTCGTTGGTGCTGAAGTACGAGCCGGCCGGTTCGGGCCGGGTCTCGTGCCACTGGAACAGATACAGCAGTTGGCTGCTCAGGTTCTGCGCGAGCTGCAGATTGAGCACCGCCATCTCGTCCGGCAGCAGCGCTTCCTTGAGCTCCGCCCCCGGCACGCGCAGCGCCGAGACGTCGAAGTGATCGACCTCGTTGAGGCCGCCCTGGATGAACGTGCTCTCGCCCCAGCTCACCACTTGCCGGCCGAGGCGGATTTCCGAAGGCATGGTGCCGAGATTGAAACGCCAGAAGCCGAAGGCATCGAGCAGGCGGGTGTAGCTGCCGACCAGGTTCTTGGCGGCCTTGGACAGGGGCGTGCGCTCGGTGTTATTGCCCATGACGTAGGCGTCGTACAAGCCGTCGCCGCGCACGAAGATCCCGCCGCGGTCCTTGTAGTTGAGCGCGAGCTCGGTGACTCCCTTGACCGCCTTGCTATAGGTGCCCTTGCCGTAGTTCAGGTCGCCGTCATCGATGTTGGGGGAGTGCCCGCAGCCACCGTTGGCGATCCCGATGAGGCGGCAGTCCCGGTCCGACACGCGCCAGCCCTGGCCGTAGCCGATGGTGGTGTCCCAGCTGCCGCTCCAGTCTCCGGAGCTGCTCTGGAAGCTGACGGCCTGCGCGCTCGGCCAGCTGCCGGCGCCGAGCACGGCGGCGACCGTCATGACGGCCAGCCGCGCACGGCGCCCGGTGTGAACTTTCCTCATGTGTCCCCCTGCTTCCCTGAAGGCCTTAAGGACGCGCGCGTCGGTCAAGCCTGTGGGCTCAACGCCCTTGGTCCGCCTGAAAATGAGCTGATTGCGTCGGTCTGCACCGTGCCTGCGAAGGTACGTCACATTCTTATTTGTTGCGGCAACACAAAGCCTGCGTGCGGTGAGTCTATTACTCGTCGACTCGGCGCGGCAAGCCGTTTCCGCCGTGCATTATC
>CATPBQ010000207.1 GCA_955652795.1 uncultured Steroidobacteraceae bacterium
CGGCGGGCGACCAAGAGTCGCGCCCGCCACAGAGTCGTGTCGAATGTGACACACGCGCTCCCGGCGCACCCGGCCGCGCCTTGCAGGCGCCCGTGGTTGATGCGGCGCGCAACGACCCAGTCGTTACCGATTGCGAGTTGCAGCAGTACTCCCTCAGCCGGGGCGCAGCCAGCGCACCGCGAGGGGTGGGATGAGGACGAGGGTGACCAGCGTCGAGGAGATGAGGCCACCCAGGATCACGACCGCCATCGGCCCCTCGATCTCGTGCCCCGGCTGGTGCAGCTGAATGGCGACCGGTAGCAGGGCGAGCGCCGTCAGCGATGCCGTGAGCAGTACCGGCGTGAGCCGCTCCGCCGCGCCCCGCGCCGCCGTCGCCAGTCCCCACGGCTGCGCTTCAACCGCGACCAGGTGGTCGTAGTGGGAGATGAGCAGGATGGTGTTGCGCGCCGCCATGCCGAACAGAGCGACGAAGCCCACCATCGCCCCAAGCGACAGCGTGCCGCCGGTGACCGCCACGGCGGCCACGCCGCCGAGAAGCGCGCTCGGCAGGGCGATGAGCACGAGCAGAACGTGGCGGCTGCGGCCGAAGGCCAGCGCCAGCAGCAGCACGATCAGCACGAAGGCGGCGAGCGCATGCAGCAGCAGATCCCGTGCGGCCGCCGCCACCGCGGGAGCTTCGCCGCCGTAGCGAAGATAGACCTCGGGGGGCAGCTTCACCTGCGCCGCCACCGCCTGTCGTGCGGCCCGTGCGTAGCCCGCCTGATCGGAGGTCCTCGGATTGACGACGACGATCTGGCGGCGCAGCCCGCTCTCATGGTCGATGAGGCTGCGTGCCGACACCAGCTCGAGGGTGGCGACGGCGGACAGCCGCACCAGCGCGCCGTCACGCCCGCGTAGCAGCAGATCGCCGACGTTCTGAGGGGTACGACGCACACCGGCGATGCGCACGGTCACGGGCACGCTGCGATCGGCGCGGGTGAGTTCGGCGACGGCCGTGCCGTGGAATGCCGCATTGACCGTACGCAGCACGTCGGACGCTTCCAGTCCGTACAGCATCAGCTGGTCCGGGCGCAGCGCCACGCGCAGCTGCGCCTGGCGCGGCGGCGCCTTGAGGCGCACGGTCCCGCTTTGCGGCAGGCGCTGCAGCACGGCGGCGATGTCGCCGGCCACCCGATCGTCGACGTCGAGATCCGGGCCGAAGACGCTCACGAAGAATGGTGCGCCTTCGCCGGACAGCGTCTCGCCGATGCGCTCGACCAGGACCGAATAGATCTCGACGAGCTGATTAGGGAAGTCGTCGAACACGGCGCGGACCTGGGCGTCGAGCTGCTCGGTCGTGAGTCCCTGCGAGCGGTCGAGCTGAATCTCGAACTCGCTCTTGTTCGGCGCATCGGGATCCTGGCCGTTCTCGGCGCGCCCGATCTGCTCGGCGACGCTGCGAACGCCCCGGATAGCCGCCAGGCGCTCGGCGATCCGCCGGCCGACGCGCGCGGTCTCTTCGAGCGCGATGCCCGGTCGCAGGGCGGCGTGGGCGATCAGGTAGTCCTCGCGGAAGTCCGGCAGGAGCCGCGCGCCCAGTGTAGGCAGCAGCACAGCGCCCGCGGCGCCCGTCAGCAGGAGCGTGGCGAGAACCAGCAACGGGCGTCCGTGCAGCCGGGCGATGGCCCGATGCTGCAGCGTCTTGCAGCGGCGCAGCCAGAGCGCCTCCGGTCGCGGCACGTAGCGGCCCATGAGGAGCGCGCACAGTGCCGGCGTGGCGCTCATGGCCACGAGCAACGAGAGGCCGACTGCCACCATGAAGGCCGTCGCCAGCGGCCGGAAGAACGAACCCTGCAGTCCGGACAGCATGAAGATCGGCAGGAACGCCACAGCCACCGCGGCGGTGGCGTAGAACACCGGGCGTCTGACCTCGAGCGATGCATCGATGAGGAGCTGGCGGCCGTCGGTGCCGGGCGGCGCATCGCGCCGCCGGCGCGTGATGTTCTCGACGTCGATCACCGCGTCGTCGACGACCACGCCGAGAGCCACGACCAGTCCGCCCAGGCTCATCGTATTGAGCGAGATGCCGCGGCTCATGAGAACCCACACCGTCGCGAGCAGCGACACCGGAATCGAGCTGAACGAGATCAGCGCGCCGCGCCAGTCACGCAGTGTCACGAGCAGCAGCGCGACCACCAGCGCTGCGCCGATCAGGAGCGAATTGCGCAGCTTCGCGATCGCGCGCTCGATGAAGCTCGCGGGCCGCAAGAGCGCCGGATGGTATTGCACACCCTGTGCCGCGAGCGCCTGAGCGAGCGTGGCGAGGCGCTTCTCGAGCGCGTAGGACACCTCGAGGGTATTGGCGCCAAACTGGGTCGAGGTCTCCACCAGTATGCCCGGGCGCCCGCCGATCATCGCATCGCCGAAGCGCGGCGCCGGGCCGTCCAGCACGGTGGCGACGTCCCCGAGGCGCAGCGGCACGCCCTCGCGCGTCGTGATCACCGCCTTTGCGAGCGCCTCGGGCGAAGCGTCCGGCGCCTGGGCCTGCAGGACGATGCGCTGGGTGGCGGTCTCCAGGTAACCGCCGCCGATCAGCTCGGTCCCGCGGCGCACTGCCTGGTACACGTCCTCGAGCGTCACCCCGGCCGCCTGCAGTCTGACCGGGTCGATCAGCAGCTGCCGTTCCCGGGAATCGCCGCCGAAGATCTGCGCCTGCGCGACGCCGGGAACGGCGAGGATCTGCGGCTTGACCGTCCAGCGGATGAGGTCGCGCAGCTCCAGCGGCGAGAGCCGATCGCTGGTGAACCCGAAATGCAGCAGGTACTCCATCGAGGAGCTCAGCGGCGACAGGAGCGGCAGCCCGGCCCCGGCCGGCAA
>CATPBQ010000208.1 GCA_955652795.1 uncultured Steroidobacteraceae bacterium
CGCGTTACCCGGCCGGCGGCGTCGATCACTCCGTGCCGGTGCAACCACGCACGCGCATCCTCGGCATCCCTTTCAAACCAGGCGCCGGTGTTGCCGAGCCGGAAGCTGTAACCCCAGGCGTCCATGTCAGAAAGCAGCCGCGCTCGCCCGACGCCGGGCAACTCGTCCGCGAGCAGCACCTGCAGATAGCACACCGCCGACTCCTCGAGGTCGGTGCCGCCGGCATCCCGATCGAGGCCCGCGCGCCGCTCGGGAGTCATGCAGATGTAGTGGCTCGCCTCGTGCAGCACGGAGTGCACCGGGGTGTCGAGCCGCGCGTAGAGCCGCTCGCCCTTCAGGCCCGCCTCGCTATGACCCCAGTAGGATCCCGGAATGCCTTCCCCGGGCGCGACCAGCGTCAGCTGCATCCCGTGGCGCTCCAGGAGCAGCGCCAGGGCCACGCGATCGGTGGCGTTCAGCAGGAGCACGGCGGGCGCTGCGGTCACGGCGCGGGCGGGCGCTTTGGCCCCGGCGTTACAGACTCGACAGCCGCCGCATGACCATGTCGGCGAGATCGTGTGCCATGTCCCCGCGCAGGATGTCGTCCTCGTGACCCTTGGCGAGCAGCAGCCGCTCGTCGAAGCTGTAGGTGCGCGTGGCGGACACCTCCTGCTGCGCCAGCAGCTCCTTGTCCCCGACGGTGACCGAGAAGCTGACCGTGTAGGTCACTTCATACTCGTTGGGCTGGTTGGTAGCCGACACCGACACCACGCGCCGCGTGAGGTTGTCCCTGAGGATGCTCACGACGGCGGATGCCTGGCCTTTCTCGTGCGCCAGGTGCGCCCCGTTCGACAACAGCGCGCGACGCAGGCTCTGCACGAAATCGCTCTGCCGGTCCGGCACCTCCAGATAGAGGCTCTTCAGCGGGTCCGGCAGGGGCGCGCGGCCCTGCAGATGAAAGCCGCACGCGCTGATCAGCAGCGCCGCGGCGGCCACGCCGCCCGTCACGCGCATGCCCCGCGGCGGCGCCATCAGACGACCACGTTGACAAGTTTGCCGGGCACCACGATCACGCGTCTCACCGGCTTGTCGGCCACGAACTTGCGCACCTGTGCGTCCGCCAGGGCCGCCGCACGCACCGCGGCCTCATCCGCGTTCACCGCGACGCTGATGCGCCCGCGCAGCTTGCCGTTCACCTGCACGACGATCTCGTAGCTTTCCTGGGCCAGCGCCGCCGCGTCCGCAGCCGGCCAGCGCTCATCGACCAGCGCGGTCGTGGAGCCCAGCGCCTGCCACAGCGCGTGACACACGTGCGGGGTGATGGGCGCGAGCACCAGCACCGCGATCTGCAGCGCTTCCTGGCGCACGGCGCGTCCCTGCGCGCTCATGTCGGAGCAACGCCGGACAGCATTCAGCAGCTCCATGATGGCCGCGATCGCGGTGTTGAAGTTGCGGCGCCGGCCGATGTCGTCCGTGGCCTTGGCGAGTGCCTGGTGCGCGGCGCGCCGCAGCTCGCGTTGCGCGCCCGTCAGCGCGCTCGCATCCAGCGCCGGCGCGGCGCCCGGCGCGACATGCTCGTACACCGCATGCCACAGCCGGCGGATGAAACGCGAGGCGCCCTGAACTCCCTCGTCGGACCACTCCAGGGTCTGCTCCGGGGGCGAGGCGTACATCGTGAACAGCCGGGCGGTGTCGGCGCCGAATCGCTCGATCAGGCCTTCGGGGTCGACACCGTTGCCCTCGGACTTCGACATCTTCCCCAGGCCCTCGTGCGTAACCGGCACGGTGCCGAGGTCGGCTGTCACGACCTCGTGCACCTCGGCGCCCCCGGGCCCGCGGCGAGTGGCCACATCGGCCGGGTTGAAGTAGCGCTTGCGTCCGCCGACGGGCTGGTATGAATAGATGTGGTTCAGCACCATGCCCTGGGTGAGGAGCCTGGTGAACGGCTCGCCGAACCCGAGCATGCCGAAGTCGCGCATCACCTTGGTCCAGAAGCGCGCATACAACAGGTGCAGGATGGCGTGCTCGATGCCGCCGATGTACTGATCCACCGGCAGCCAGTAACCCACGCGCGCGTCCACCATGGTGGCCGCGCCCGGGCACGCGTAGCGCATGAAGTACCAGGACGAGTCGACGAAGGTGTCCATGGTGTCGGTTTCGCGCCGGGCGGGCTGACCGCACTTGGGGCACGTGCACTCATAGAACGCCGCGAACCTGGCGAGCGGGTTGCAGCTGCCATCCGGCACCAGGTCCTCGGGCAGTACCACCGGCAACTGCTCATCCGGCACCGGCACCGCGCCGCAGGCGCCGCAGTGAATGATCGGGATCGGGCAGCCCCAGTAGCGCTGCCGGGAAATGCCCCAGTCGCGCAAGCGATACTGCACGCGCTTCCTGCCGAGACCCTTGTTCTCCAACGCCGTGGCGATGGCGTCCACCGCCGCCTGGAACGTGAGGCCCGAGAAGTCCCCTGAGTTCACCGTCACGCCGTGCTGCGAGTACGCCGCTATCCACGGCGCACGCACTTGCTCATAAGCACCGGTGGCGGAGCGCACCACCGTGACCACCGGCAGGCCGTTCTGGAGCGCAAACTCGAAATCGCGCTCATCGTGTGCCGGCACGCCCATGACGGCGCCCTCCCCGTATGCCATGAGCACGTAGTTGGCGACCCAGATCTCCAGCGGCGCGCCGGTCAAGGGGTGCAGCACGTGCAGCCCGGTCGGCTTGCCCCTCTTCTCCTGCATCGCGAGTTCGGCTTCTATCACGCTGCCACGGCGGCACTCGTCGATGAAAGCGGCGAGCACCGAGTCGTGCTGCGCGGCGGCCAGCGCCACCGGATGCTCGGCGGCGATCGCCATGAAGGTCGCGCCGAAGAGTGTATCCGCGCGCGTGGTGAACACCTTGAGCGCCCCGTCGCTTCCCACGGCCTTGACCGTATCGGGGGCGTAGGGAAAGGCGATGTCGCACCCCTCGCTCCTGCCGATCCAGTTCGCCTGCATCACCCGCACGCGCTCGGGCCACTCGCCGAGCGTGTCGAGCCCCTCCAGCAGCTCATCCGCGTAGCGCGTGATGCCGAGGTAGTACATGGGGATCTCGCGCTTCTCCACCGGCGCCCCCGTGCGCCAGCCACGGCCCTCGATCACCTGCTCGTTGGCGAGCACGGTCTGATCGACGGGATCCCAGTTCACGAAACCGGTCTTGCGGTACGCGATGCCCTTCTCGAGCATGCGCAGGAACAACCACTGGTTCCAGCGGTAATAGTCCGGGTCGCAGGTGGCGAGCTCGCGGCGCCAGTCGAGCGCAAACCCGAGGGACTTCATCTGCCCGCGCATGTAGGCGATGTTCTGGCGGGTCCACCTGGCGGGTGGCACGCCGTTGCTGATCGCCGCGTTCTCGGCCGGCAGGCCGAACGCATCCCAACCCATGGGCTGCAACACGTTGTATCCCTGCATGCGCAGGTAGCGGGCCAGAACGTCGCCGATGGTGTAGTTGCGCACGTGCCCCATGTGCAGGCGCCCGGACGGATACGGCAACATCGACAGACAGTAGAACTTCGGCCGCGTCGCATCCTCGCGCACCTCGAAGGCGCGCTGCTCGTCCCAATACTGTTGCGCGGCGCGCTCGACGGCCGCGGGATCGTAGCTCTCTTGCATTGTTCTTACGGCAGGCGCAGCGGTACGAAAATCTGGGCGTCCTCGCGCTGGATCAGCAGCGCCACGCTCTTGCCGGCGGACTTGGCTGCATCCTGCAGCTCCCTCACCGAGTGCACGCGCTTGCCGTTGATGCCAAGAATGATGTCGCCCGGTTCCACTGCCGCAGCCTGCGCCGGGCCACTGACTTCCTCGACCACCAGACTCCCCTGCGTGTTCGCCTGCTCCTTCTCCTGCGGCGCGAGCGGTCGCACGGTCAATCCCAGCGCGCTCGCCTGATCGGCGCCATGGCCCGCCGGCTTGCCCTGGTGCGCGGTGAGCTGTGTCTGCTCCTTCAGTTCCGCGACCTTGACATTGATGGTCTGCTCCTTGCCGTTGCGCCACACCTGCAGGCTGGCATCCGAGCCCGGCCGCATCGCCGCGACGGACCCGGACAGCTCGCCATAGCGCTCGATCGGACGCCCGCCGACACCGAGGATGACATCTCCCGCGGCGATTCCCGCGTGCGCCGCCGGGCCGTCCTTCTCCACCGACGACACCAATGCGCCATGCGGGCGCTCGAGTCCGAAGGACTCGGCGAGTTGCGCGTTGACGTCCTGGATCGTCACGCCGATGCGGCCGCGGACCACGCGGCCGGTCTTGATGAGCTGCTCCCCGACGTTGCGCGCCACGTCGATGGGAATGGCGAACGAGACGCCCATGAAGCCGCCGGTGCGGCTGAAGATCTGCGAGTTGATGCCGATCACCTCGCCCGCCATGTTGAACAGCGGCCCACCCGAGTTGCCGGGATTCACCGCCACGTCGGTCTGGATGAACGGCACGTAGTTCTCGCCCGGCACCGAGCGCGAAGTGGCGCTGATGATGCCGGCGGTGGCGCTGTTCTCGAAGCCGAAGGGCGAGCCGATGGCGAGCACCCACTGCCCCGGCTTGATGCGCGAGGGATCGCCGAGCTTCACGATCGGCAGGTTGGTGGCGCTGATCTTGATTACCGCCACGTCGGTGCGCTCGTCGGCGCCGATGACCTTGGCGGGGAACTCGCGCCGGTCGGTGAGGCGCACGGTCACCTCATCGGCATTGCCCACCACGTGCGTGTTGGTGAGGATGTAGCCGTCGGAGTTGATGATGAATCCGGAGCCCGCACCTCTCGCCGGTGGCTGGTTGGCGCGCGGCCCCTGCTCGGGGCCGGGAACGCCGAAGCGGCGGAAGAAATCATAGAAGGGATCGTTGGGCGACAATCCCGGGACGCCCCCGGCCGAGGGCTGGGGCTTCTCCACGACCTCCACGTTCACGACCGCAGGCCCGTAGCGGTCCACCAGCTGCGAGAAATCCGGCAGCGCCCGCAGCACCGGCTCCGATGCCGATGCGGGCGCGGAGCCGGAAGCCTGCGCGGTGAGGCCGGCGGGTGTGCTGGCGGGGCCATCGGCGGCCGCAGCGGCGGGCGCGGCCGCCGCCGCAAGCGGCGCGGCGCGCGTGGACTGCGCGCTCAGGTCCCGGGAACAGGCCGCCAGGGCCACGGCGATGGCGCACAGCGCGATCATGCGCTTCAGGGGCGGTGTGAGACTCGACTCGAACTTGGGATTCATGGGGACACTTCCAGCTTCAATCACGAACGGCCGGCCTGGTACGGGTGCGCCGGCCCCTATCATTCCGCACCCACAGCCCGTACGCCAGCGCCAGCGCGGCCAGGCTCACGATGAGCCAGTTTCCAACATGCGCGTAAGGCGGCAGGCCCCTGAGAGGCACGATTCTTGAGACCAGCACCAGCGCCCGGAATTCCGGGGCGCGTGCGATCACTTCGCCATGCGGCCCGATCACCGCCGAAATGCCGTCATTGGCGGCGCGCACCAGGTAGCGGCCGTCCTCCAGCGCGCGCATGCGCGCGATCTGGAAGTGCTGGTGCCGGGCGCTCGAGTGACCGAACCAGGCGTCGTTGGTGACGTTGACCAGGGCGTCGGCGCTGGGCAACACCTTGAGCATGGAGCTGCCGTAGGCGTCCTCGTAACACACCGTGGTGCCGAGCTGCAGGTGCGCCGCGGGCAAGGGCGGCTGCTCGGCCGCTCCGGGGGTGAAGTCCGAATACGGCAGGCTCATCAGGCGCAGCCACGAGCGCACGAAGCTCGGCACCGGAAAGAACTCGGCGAACGGCACGAGGTGATGTTTGTCGTACCAGCTCACTTTCTCGTCCAGCGCGAGCACCGAGTTGAAGTAGTGCAGCGCGGCGTTGTCGGCTGCGCCGCCTTCCGCGCGCAGCACGCCCAGCACCAGCGCCGAGCCATGCGTGTGCGCCTCGCTGTACAGGTGACTGATGTAGGGGACGAGCTCGTTGGCGAGGTCGGCGGGCGCGGACTCCGGCCACACGATGAGCTGCGTGCCGAGCGCCTTTTCGGTGAGACTCTGATAGAGGTTGAGCGTTGTGTCGTGGTTACTCTCGAGCCACTTCTCATCCTGCGGGATCGCCCCCTGTACCACGGCCACCGACACCGGTGCCCCGGCGGGCTGGGTCCAGGAGTGCCCGTGCAGCGCAGCCCCAAGAGCCCACGGAACGATGAGCGGCACGCCGGCCAGGACCCGGACGCGCCGGCTACCGCAGGCGAGGGCGACGAGCGCGCCGGCGCTCACGAGCAGCAGCGCACTGATGCCGTAGACCCCCGCCACGGGGGCGAAACCGGCGAGCCAGGTGTCGGTCTGGGAGTAACCGAGCGACAGCCACGAAAACCCCGACAGGAACCAACCGCGCCACCACTCGATGAGGAGCCAGCTCGCCGGGAGCGCGGCGAGCCAGCGCAGCGCACCGGTGCGCGGCAGCCAGCGCGCCACCGCGTAGCCGAGCGCCGCGTGATACAGGCCCATGATGACCACCAGCCCCAGCATGAGGATGAAGGCGAGCCACACGGGTGCAGGGCCGAAGATATGGATACTGATGTACAGCCAGTAAGTGCCGGCGGCGAAGGTCGCGGAGTTGAAGCAGAACCCCAGGCGCGCCGCCTCGCCAGGCGTGGCGTCCTGCCACAGCCACATGAGCACGGCCGGGCACAGCACCGCCAGCGGCCACAGGTTCAGCGGCGCAAACGCGGCCGCGAGCGCTGCCCCCGCGCCGAGCGCCAGCCCCGCCCGCAGCGCCGCGGACGCCGGCCGCGGCAGGCCGTAGCGGGCTTCCGCCGGCGCCGTGACGGCGGTATCGGGCGATTGGTTCATGGTGGCTGGGTCTAAGCGCCGGTGGGCCGCTCGTCCGGCGGCAGCAGCACGTCGCGCGGCGCCACCACGCGCAGCGCATCGATGCGGCGCCGATCGGCGCGCAGCACGCGGAACTCGAAGCCATCGATGCTCGCGTTCTCGCCGCGCCGCGGCAGCCGGCCGAACTGCTTCATGAGCAGGCCCGCGACGGTGTCGAAGCCCTCCGCTTCCGAGAGCCGCGCGCCGAAGTACTCGTTGAACTCCGCGATGCGCGTGACGCCGCGCACCGTGAACTGGCGCTCGGCGTCGCGGCGGATGTTCTGGTCGTCCTCGACATCGAACTCGTCGTCGATCTCCCCGACGATCTGCTCGATGACGTCCTCGATGGTGCACAGTCCCGACACGCCGCCGTACTCATCGACCACGATCGCCATGTGGTTGCGGTTGCGGCGGAACTCCTTCAGCAGCACGTTCAGGCGCTTGGACTCCGGCACGAACACCGCCGGGCGCATGTACTCGCGGATGTCGAAGCGCTCGCGCGCCTGCGCCGTCGTGAGGCGCAGCAGATCCTTCGCCAGCAGGATGCCGACGATGTCGTCGCGATCCTCGTCCATCACCGGGAAACGCGAGTGGCCCGATTCCACCACCACCGGCAGGATGCGCGC
>CATPBQ010000209.1 GCA_955652795.1 uncultured Steroidobacteraceae bacterium
GCCGCGAATACCTCGTGTCCATCAAGGGGCCGCTGACGACTCCGATCGGTGGCGGCATCCGCTCGCTCAACGTAGCCCTGCGGCAGATGCTCGACCTGTTCGTGTGCCTGCGCCCGGTGCGCTGGTTCAAGGGCGTGCCCTCGCCCGTCAAGCACCCCGAGAAGGTCGACATGGTCATCTTCCGTGAGAACACCGAGGACATCTATACCGGTATCGAATTCGAGGCCGGCACCCCCGACAACCACAAGTTTCTCGAGCTGTTCCGCCAGGCCTTCCCCAAGGCCTACGCCAAGATCCGCTTCCCGGAAAGCTCCGGCATCGGCATCAAGCCGGTGTCGAAGGAGGGGTCGGAGCGTCTTATCCGCTCGGCGATCGCCTACGCCCTCGCCCATAAACGCAAGACTCTGACGCTCGTCCACAAGGGCAATATCCAGAAGTTCACCGAAGGCGCGTTCCGCAACTGGGGCTATCAGCTCGCCGAGCGTGAGTTTGCGTCCCACACCTACACCTGGGAGCAGTGGGAGCGCACCAAGGCGGCCCGGGGTGAGAAGGACGCGAACGCGGAAATGGACGCGGCCAGGAAGGCCGGACGCATCCTCATCAAGGACGCAATCGCCGACATCACGCTGCAGCAGGTGCTGACGCGCCCCGAGGACTTCGACATCATCGCAACAACCAATCTCAACGGCGACTATCTCTCGGATGCGCTGGCGGCGCAGGTCGGCGGCATCGGCATTGCCCCGGGCGGCAATATCAACTACCTCACCGGGCACGCGGTGTTCGAGGCCACGCACGGCACGGCGCCCAAGTATGCGAATCTCGACAAGGTGAACCCGGGCTCGCTGATTCTCTCCGGAGAGATGATGTTCCGTTACATGGGTTGGGTCGAGGCAGCCGATGCCATCATCGGCGCCATGGACCGGACGATCGCGCAGAAAGTGGTCACCTACGACTTCGCACGGCTCATGGAAGGCGCACAGGAAGTGTCGACCAGCGCGTTTGGCGACGCGCTGATCCGCAATCTCTAGGCGCTGCGGCCGATGCGCCTGTCATGAGCGGTCCGGTGGGCGCGCACACGGCAACCCTGCTCGAGTGGGCGCGCAAGCTGCAGGCGATCGCGCAGAACGGGCTTACCTTCAGCCGCGATCCGTTCGATCGCGAACGCTACACCCAGCTGCAGGGGCTGGCGGCCGACATGCTGTCTGTCGAGCTGCAAATTCCCGCCGTCCGGGCGCGCACCATCTGGGAAGATGAACGCGGCTATGCCACGCCCAAAGTCGACGTGCGCGGTGGCGTCTTCGACGGCGATCAGGTGCTGCTGGTACGCGAACGCAGCGATGGGCGGTGGACTGTGCCGGGCGGCTGGGTGGACGTGAACGATGCGCCCTCCGAGGCGGTGGCGCGCGAGATCCACGAGGAGTCCGGCTATCGCGCCCGCGCCGTCAAGCTCGCCGCCCTGGTGGACAAGAACCGGCATCCGCATCCGCCGGGCGTGCATCACATCTACAAGCTGTTCTTCGTGTGCGAGCTCACCGGCGGCAGCCCCCTCGCCGGCCACGAAACCGACGCGGTAGCGTTTTTTCCGGTGCACGCCCTGCCGGAGCTGTCCACGGGCCGTGTCCTGGGCCCACAGATCGAGCGGCTGTACGAGCACCGGCTCAACCCAGGCCTGCCGACCGACTTCGATTGAGGGCCCGCAGTCCTCATGTCCGGCTCCGCTGACGCAGCTTCCGCATTGGCGCAGGACTGCGCCCGGCAGCTCGTGGATGCATTCGCCCATTACAATGCCGAGTTCCGCACCATCACGCGCCGCGCGCCGCTGCGCTTCGACGCACGCGACTGGCGCGGCAGCCAGCAGGACGCCATCGAGCGCATCGGGCTCTACGACCGCTTCGTAAAGCAGACGATCGCGGAGCTTCGCCTCAGGCTCGGGGCGCAGGCGCTCAATCGCGACCTGTGGCGGCAGATCCATGGCGCGTTCGCCGCGCGGATCACGGAACTGCCGGACCCGGAGTTCACCAAGACCTTCTTCAGCTCCATCAGCCGCAGGCTGTTCGGCACGGTGGGCGTCGCAGCTGACATCGAGTTTATCGCCACCGATCTGGATCCGCTGGCGAAACTGCATTCCGCGGTGGGCACCAACACCTACGTCAATCATGGCTCCATGTCGCTGCTGTTCGAGGATCTGCTGGGGGACGTGCGCTTCCGCTCGCCGTGGCGCGATCTCGACAACAGCATCGCGCACGTCGCCGCCGAGGTGCGCGCCCACCTGCCCGCCAGCAAGCAACGGCGCGATGTCGAGCGGGTCGAGGTGATCCGGCCGGTCTTCTACCAGATCTCGCGCGCCTATATCGTCGGCCGCGTGGTGGGGCGCGAGTTCGTGTTGCCGCTGGTGATCGCGCTCAAGAACACCGACAGCGGCGTGCTGGTGGATGCCGTGATGCTCGCGGAAGACGACGTCAGCATCGTGTTCAGCTTCTCCCGCTCCTACTTCCACGTCGATCTCGAGCGCGTCGCCGAGGCCGTGGTGTTCCTGAAGTCGATCATGCCGCGCAAGCCGGTGAGCGAGCTGTTCACCGTGCTGGGGCGCGCCAAGCAGGGCAAGACCGAGCGTTACCGCGAGCTGATGCGCCACCTCGAGCACACCCAGGATCTGTTCGCGCACGCGCCCGGCGAGCGCGGCCTGGTCATGGTGTGCTTCACCCTGCCCTCCTTCGACGTCGTCTTCAAGGTGATCCGCGACCGCTTTGCCCACCCCAAGACCGTGCTGCGCGAAGAGGTGCTCGCCAAGTATCAGATGGTCTTCATCCACGACCGGGCCGGACGGCTGGTGGACGCCCAGGAATTCCGGCGCCTGCGCTTCCCGCGCGCGCGCTTTGCTCCCGAGCTGCTGCAGGAGCTGCGGCGCGAAGCGGCACACACCGTGCACGACGACGGCGCGGACCTGGCGTTCGATCACATGTATATCGAGCGGCGCATGACGCCGCTGAACCTGTTCATGCGCAGCGCGCCCGCCGAAGATGCCGACCGCGTGGTGCTTGATTACGGACAGTGCATCCGCGATCTCGCCTACACCAACATCTTTCCGGGTGACCTGCTGCTGAAGAATTTCGGTGTCACGCGCCACGGACGCGTGATCTTCTACGACTACGACGAGCTGTGCCGGGTCACCGACTGCAACTTTCGCGACCTGCCGCAGCCTACCAACCACGAGGATGAGATGCGCGGCGAAGCCTGGTTCTACGTGGCTGAGAACGACGTGTTCCCGGAGTCATTCATTCAGTTCCTGGGTTTCAACGACGCCCAGCGCGCCGCACTGCTGCGCCTGCACGGGGAGATTCTCACCGCGGCGTTCTGGCGCGGCGTACAGCAGCGGCTCGCCGAGGGTGAGATCGTGGAGGTGTTGCCCTACCATCCGCACCGCGTGCGGGTGGCGGGGAGCCTGTGAGCGAAGCGGCGCGGCTCGCTCAGCGCACGCTCAGGCGAGCGCGGTCGGTCTCGGTCACGGTGCGGGCGCGCGCGGCGCGCGGGTCGGAGTTCACCGCCAGGTCCGCGAGCGTGCGATTGGCGAAATCCCAGTTGACCAGCTCCTCGAGGAACGCGGTGACATAGGCGGCGCGGCGGTTCTGGTGATCCAGGTAGTAGGCGTGTTCCCACAGGTCGAGCGCCAGGATCGCCGTGTCACCGCGCACCAGCGGCGTGCCGGCGTTGCTGGTCACGACGATCTCGAGCGCACCGGCCCGCCACACCAGCCACAACCAGCCGCTGCCAAATTGAGCGTTGGCGGCCTCCTTGAATTCGCGCGCGAAGCGCTCGTACGAGCCGAAGCGCGTGCGGATCTGCTCGCCGACCGGCCCGTACGCCGCGCCGCCGCCGCGGGGGCGCATCGAGCGCCAGAACAGATTGTGATTCCAGACTTCCGCGGCGTAGCGATACAGCACGTGTTGCGCCGGATTGCGTTCGGTTACACGAATCAACTCATCCAGAGGCAACGCCTCAAGCGCGCTGCCGCGCACCAGCGCCAGCATGCGGTCGAAGCACACGCGCTGGTGCCGCAGGAAGTGGAACACCAGCGTGTCCCGCGACATGGCGGGCTCGAGATCGGCGAAGTTGTAGGGAATCGCGGGAGACTCGATGCTCATGAGGCGTCCTTCCTCAACGCGGCTGTGCCCGCGCACAACGGCGATTGTACTCAACCTTGATGCGGTCCGCGTGCAGGGGCGGCGATTGCGCCTGGAGCTCGGCCTTCACCGTATAACGCACTGCGGCGTGCGTCACGACCTAAGCGGCGGCGAGGGCGCGGTCGAGGTCCTCGAGCAGGTCATCCGGGTCCTCCAGCCCGATCGACAGCCGCACCGTACCCTCGGTAATGCCGGATATTCTCTGCTGATCCGCGCTCAGCTCCCGGCCACCCATCATCTGCTGCGTCACCACCAGCGACTCGGTGGAACCGACACTGGCGGCGAGCGCAAACAGCGCGAGCGTGTCGGCGAAGCGCCGCGCCGCGGGCCCGCCGCCCGTGAGGTCGAAGCTGACGATGGTGCCGAAGTCGCGCATCTGCCGCGCGGCCAGGGTGTGCTGAGGATGCGTGGGCAGCCCCGGGTAGTGCACGCGCGCCACCGCGGGATGTGCGGCGAGGTGCTGCGCGATGCGCGCCGCGCTGGCGCTTTGCGCCTGGTAGCGCACGAAGTAGGTTTTCAGTCCCCGCAGGATCAGGAACGCGGCGTGCGGGTCGAGCGTGCCGCCCAGGGTGCCGAAATCGGTGCGCATGGCGCGGATGAGCTCGGCGCGCGCGATGACGGCCCCGCCCATGACGTCGCCGGTGCCGGAGGCGTACTTGGTCAGGCTGTGAACGAACACGTCCACATCGTAGTCGCCGTGCTGGTGAAACCCGGCAAAGGTGTTGTCCATGACGGCAAGCGCGCCCGCCGCACGGGCGAGGCGCGTGAGCGCGCCGATGTCAGCGATCTTGGTGAGCGGGTTGGTCGGGCTCTCGAAGAACACCAGGCGTGTGGGCTGCGCCGCGAGCGTGCGTTCCACGCCCGCGAGATCTTCGATGGACAGCATGGTATGTGCCACGCCGAACCGGCCGAGCAGGCGGCGGATGAGATAACGGCTCGGGTTGTAGGTCTCGACGAAGCAGATGATGTGGTCACCCTGCCTGGTTAGCGTGAGCAGCGTCTGGGAGATCGCTGCGACGCCGGAGGCGGTAACCAGGCATTCCTCACGCCCCTGCAGCTCCGCCAGCAGCTGCTCGAGTTGGCGCGTGGTGGGGTTCGAGGTGCGCGTGTAGAAGAAGCCCGGACGCTCGCCACGCAGGTAACGTTCGGTATCCTCGAGCGTGTCGAACTCGAATTTGACCGTCTGGTAGATCGGCGCCACCAGCGCATGGTTGCCGGGCGGAAGCTCGACCGTGGGTGGATGGTTGACGCGAGTGGACTTTTTCATGATCCGTTCCTAAGCCTTTCGCAGGCGCGCGGCGAAGGCGTTGAGCCGCACGGCCGCCTCATCGAGCGTACTGTCCTGCTTGGCAATGCACAGCCGCACGAACGGCAGCGCTTGCGGGCTGGCATAGAAGGGCGACAGGGGGATCGTCGCCACGCGCGCCTGCGTCAGCAGCCGCTCGGCGAAATCCAGATCATCGCTCGCCGCAAAGGCGCTGAAGTCCAGCAGCTGGAAATACGTCCCCTGCGCCGGCGGCAGGCCGAAGCCCGATGCGCTCAGCGCGCGGCGCAGGCGATCGCGCTTCGCCTGGAAGAAGCCGGCGAGTCCGCGGCCGCAGTCGGGTCGCTCCGCCAGATACGCCGCGATGGCATGTTGCAGCGGATGGGCGATGCTGAAGGTGTTGAACTGATGCACCTTGCGCAGCTCGCGGGTGAGTGCCGCGGGTGCCACGCAGTAGCCGACGCGCAGGCCGGTGGCGTGCAGGGTCTTGCCGAAGGAAAACACCGCAAAGCTGCGCGACGCGAGCCCCGGATGCGTCAGCACGGAAATGTGCCGGCCGCCGTCGAACACCACGTGCTCGTAGACCTCGTCGGACAGCACCACGATGTCCCGGTTACGGATCAGCTGCGCCAGCGCGTCCAGGTCAGCGCCCGTGGCCGTGGTGCAGGCGGGATTGTGCGGGCTGTTGAACAGCACCAGGCGCGTGCGCTCATTCACCGCGGCGCGCACGCGCTCCCAGTCATAGCGAAAACCCGGCTGCGCGAGCGGCAGCCGCACGCAGCGTCCGCCCGCGAGCCGCACGGCGGGCTCGTAGGAATCGTAGGCGGGATCGAAGACGATGGCTTCGTCACCGGTACCGATGACGGCCTGAACCGCCGAAAAGATCGCCTCGGTCGCACCCAGTGTGATCGTGATTTCGCTCTCCGGGTCGGCGCTCAGGCCATAGACAGACAGGAGCTTGGCGGCGATGCGCTCGCGCAGCGCGAGCAGGCCTTCCATGGGGGCGTACTGGTTGTGGCCGGCGGTCATGGCCGCGGCCACGAGTTCGGTGAGCCGTGGATCGATGGCGTAGTCGGGAAAACCCTGCCCGAGATTGAGAGCCTCGAGCTCGCGAGCACGGCGCGACATGATGGTGAAAATCGTCGTGCCGACCTCCGGCAGCTTGCTCGCCACGCACTGCCTCCGTCAGGTTTCCGCCGCCGCCAGCGCCGCTCCGACCACGCCCGCCTGGCCGGCAAAATGCGCCGCTCGCAGCTGCGCCGGTGAGCGCAGCAGGGGCGCGAACTCCGCGAAGCGCTCGCTCACGGCGCCGCCGAGGATGAACACGTCGGGCCAGAACAGCTTGTGCATCGCCAGCAGGTAGTCGTTGACGCGCGCGATCCAGGCGGGAAAGTCCAGACCCTGCGCCGTGCGCACCTGCGCGGAGGCCCACTTCTCGGCGTCCATGCCGCGCAGTTCCAGATGCCCGAGTTCGCTGTTGGGAAAGAGTTTGCCGCCGGTGAACAGCGCCGAGCCGATGCCGGTGCCGAAAGTCAGCATGATCACCGTGCCGGTGCAGCCGCGGCCGCTACCGAAGCGCATCTCGGCGAGGCCGGCGGCATCCGCGTCATTCAGGAACAGTACCGGCCGCGCCAGCGCCCGTGAGGCGAGCGCCGCGCCGTTGGTGCCCACCCAGGCGGGATCGATGTTGGCGGCGGTATAGGCGGTACCGTCCTTGATGACGCTCGGGAAGGCGACACCGACCCGGCCGGCAGCCGCAGGGAATCTCCCGGCCAGCCCCGCCAGCACGCTTGTCAGCGCGACCGGGGTCGCCGGGCGGGGTGTGGGCGCGGAAACCAGCGCGCCCGTGAGGCGGCCGGCCTCGA
>CATPBQ010000210.1 GCA_955652795.1 uncultured Steroidobacteraceae bacterium
ATGACGTCGCCGGGTTGCAGCGTCGCGGGCACGTGGCCGGAGTAGCCGAACAGCGCCTGGCGGTGGCCGAGCGCGCCCGCGACCACGTCGCCCTTGCCGAGCTTGGCCATGCGGCCGCTGGTCAGCTCGAGCGTGTTGTAGATCGACTTGTTGTCGAGGACCTCGACCACGATGACGACGCCTTCCTCCGCGGGAATGTCCGCGGCGATGCGCACCTCGTGCGACAGGCCGCAGGCCTGGGTCACGGAGGCCAGTTTGTCGACCACCACGCTGCGCATGCCGCTCACCATCGCTACTGATCCTTAGGGAGCGTCGCCGCGCGCTCGCCGGCGCGGGTATAGAACACACCCGGCAGCGCGACGATTCGCGAGAACCCCAGCGAGTCACTCGCCGACCACTCGCCCGCCGCTTCGCCGTACACGCCCCGCGAGGCCGCCATGAGCGAGAAAGGCGACTCCACGCCCTCGACGAACACGCTCCCGCTCTGCAACAGCAGGTGCACGTCGCCCGTCACCCGCTGCTGTGAGCTCAGCAGCAGCGCCTCGATGTCGCGGCACACCGGATCGAGCAGCTGGCCCTCGTGCACCAGATCGCCGTAGGGCTGCGCGACCAGCTCCTTGATGCGCTGCTGGCGGCCGGTGAGCACCAGCTTCTCGAGCTCGCGGTGCGCAGTGAGCAGCACCTCCGCGGCCGGCGCCTCGAACGCCACGCGTCCCTTGGTGCCGATGATGGTGTCGCCCAGGTGAATCCCGCGGCCGATGCCGAACGGTGCCGCGAGAGTCTCGAGCGCTTCGATGATCCCGACCGGGGAGGCGGCCTTGCCATCGAGCGCCACCGGCCGGCCGGCCCGAAAGCTGAGCACGTGACGCTCTGCCGGGCGCGGGCGCGTGAACGCATCGCGGGTGAGGAGCCAGGCGTCATCGGGGATGCTGCCGGCGGAGGTGAGCGTCTCCTGGCCGCCGATGGTCACGCCCCACAGGCCGCGGTTGACCGAGTACCGGGCCGCGCTGGGCGGCACCGGCAGCCCGCGCTGCTGCAGATACTCGAGCTCGTCCTGGCGCTTGAAGGCCTCATCGCGCACCGGCGCCAGCACCTTGAGGTCCGGGGCGAGGGTGCGCAACGCCACCTCGAAGCGCACCTGGTCGTTGCCGGCCGCGGTGCAGCCGTGGGCGACGGTGTCGGAGCCGAGCTTGCGCGCCATGCGTGCGATGGTCTGCGCCTGCATGACGCGCTCCGCGCCGACGCACAGCGGGTAGAGCTGGCCGCGGCGCACGTTGCCCATGATGAGGAAGCGCAGCACCTGCTCGAAGTAGTCCGCGCGGGCGTCCACCTGGTGATGCGCCACCGCGCCGAGCGCGCGGGCGCGCTCGGCGAGGACGCGCGCGGCTTGCCTGTCGATCCCGCCGGTGTCGACGGTGACCGTGATCACCGGGCGGCGCTCCTGTTGCGCTATCCACGGCACCAGGAACGAGGTGTCGAGGCCTCCGGAGTAGGCGAGGACGATGGGCGCGGTGCCCGTGCGTGCAGCAGTGTTGGACATGATCAGACCCGGAAAAGCGCGCGCAGGCGGCTGATGAGCTCGTCCTGCGCCCGCGCGTTGGCGGTGGCGATGAATATGGTGTCGTCGCCGGAGAGGGTTCCGGCCACTTCCGGCCACTCGGCCTTGTCGATCGCCACGGCGACGCTTTGCGCGGCGCCGATGGTGGTGCGCAGCACGGTGATCGAGGGGCCCGCGCGCCGCAGCTGCCGCACGAACTGCGCCAGGGTACCGAAGTCGCCGTTGGCGCGCGTGACCTCGTCGGGGGGCAGCACGTAGCGGCCGCTCGCCTTGAGCACCCCGAGATCGCGCAGGTCGCGGCTGATGGATGACTGGGTCGCGCCGTGACCTTCCCTCTTCAGCAGGCGCACCAGCTCGGCCTGCTTGCGGACCAGGCCGCCGCGCAGGATGCGCACGATGGCGCCGCGCCGTTGCAGCTGCTGGACGTCGCTCAGCATCGGCGCGTGTGTAAGCGCATAAACATGCGCGCATTGTGCATTTTAATGCACGAGAGTCAAGGGGCCCGGCGACGCACCGAAGCGCTACAATGCGCCCCCGCCTGCGCACGCACAGGCGCCCAACCGCGAGGGATGATCATGCATTCACCACGCTCAGCAGGCGCGGCCCGGGCCGCGGCGCTCACCGCCGCCGTCACGTGCGGCGCGTTGTACGCCCAGACCGTGAACCTCAAGCCGGGCATGTACGAGTTCGTGTCCACCTCGCAGGTGACGCTGCCGCCGGAAATGCAGAACCGCCTGCCGCCCGGCTACCTCGAAAGACTGCAGAAACCGCGAACGCAGCAGCGGTGCATCACCGATGCGGACCTCGCGCAGGTGAGCAAGAAGCTGTCGGAGGAGCGCGGCAACGACCCGAGCTGCAAAATGACCGATCACACAGTCAGCGGCGACAAGGTGAAGTTCGTCATGCAGTGCCAGCGCGCCACCACGCACTTCGAGGGCACGTTCTCCTCCGACTCGTTCAAGGCGGTCCTGCTTTCGACCACCGACAAGGGGCAGAAGATGACGATCAACATGTCGGGGCGGCGGATCGGGGGCTGCGCCAAATAGCTGGCGCGCGGCGGCTACTTGTCTATGGAGTACACCAGGTCCGCGCCGCGCGCCTGGCCCACCTCGGTCCTGACCGTCCAGTGGTCCCCGAGGCTGTAGCGCAGCTTGAGCGTGTTGAGCTGCTGCGTGAGGCTGATGCCGTAGCTCACGTACAGGCGCGGCGACAGGTAGCGGCCCAGTACCAGTGAAGTCTCGTTGGTGATGTCGGACTCGAGACTTACGTCTTCGATGCCCACGCGCGAGCCGAGCTGCTGCCCCAGGATCGCGGCGCCCTGCGCGAGCGCCGCACCGCCCGCGCCGCTGTTGCCGGTGGTGCGGTTCTGTACCGACTCGAGCGAGCCGCCGGCCAGGATCAGCGACACGATCTGCGACTGCGGCAGCGAAGGATCGGAGAAGAACGTCATGTGCGGCTGCAGCAGCGTGCCGCGGACGTTGACGCCGGCTTTGACATCGGGGAATGACTTGATGGCGCGCAGGTCGATGCCCGGATCATCGATCGGGCCGCCGGTGAAGATCAGCCGGCCGCGCTCGATGTCGAGCTTGCGCCCATAGGCGGTGTATTTGCCGTCCGCGACCGACAGCTCGCCGGTGCCGCGGGTGATGGCGTCGTAGCCGCTGCGGATGGTGATGCTGCCGGTGAGCCGGCAGGTGAGCCCCGAGGTGTCGATGGTCACGCGGTCGCCGAGACTCAGCGTGATGGTGCTCATTACCTCGAAGCGCTTGGTCGGATCCTCCTCCTCGCTGCCGACGATCACTTCATCCGGCGAGGCCCGCACCGCGCCGGCGAAGTCCTTGGGCTGGATCTTCGCGTACGGCACCGTGACCTTGCCGGTCACTTCGATCTTGCGCCCGGTGACGTTGAACTCCAGATCGGGTGAGGCGTCGATCTGCGCCTCCGGAACGTCCGCGACGCGCAGCCCGGTGCCCTGCAGATGAAACTTCCCGTACGGCAGCAGCTCGCGCCATTCGAGGTGCCCGCCCGCCTTGACGCTGCCGGTAGCGGCGTGCGCACTGCCGTCGAAGTCCAGTCCCGCATCGCTTAAGCGCGCGTCCAGCTGCACCTGCCGCAGAGCCAGGTTCACCTGGTAGACGTCGATCTCGCCGTCGCTGATCTTGACCTGCCCCGCCAGGCGCGGCATCCCGGCGGTGCCGGCCAGCTGGATATCCGCGTTGAAATGCCCGGCCGCGCGGTCGATGTCGGGGACGTAGAGTGAGATGAGCCCGAGCTCGGCGGTTTGCGCATGCAGCTCGCCCGCGAGGGGCATGTCCTGCCACCGCGGCGTGACGCGTTGCGCATCCAGCCGGCCGTGGATGGTGCCGACCTGGCCTTCGCCGAGATCGGCCTGGGCAGTGACGAGCGCGGGCGTCGCGCTCACCGTCACCGTGCCTGAGCCGATGCGGGTGTGCTCGATCCTGCGGCTCGCGAGCTTGTGGGCGATCTGGGCGTCGGACAGATCGGCGCGCAGTGTGCCCACGACCGGGGTGCTCGCGCCGCCCGACACTCGCGCGAGGGCGCTGGCGGTGCCGAGGTATTCAACCCCGGGCGTCATACCGGCGGTCAGGGTGTTGAGCGGCAACTGGTTCGTCATGACGGTCGTCGACCACGTGGCCGCAGTCCAGTCGCCATCGGCGCACAGGCTGCCGGGGGTACCCACCAGGCACAGCCACTCCAGGCGCAAATGATCGGGTGCCGCGCTGAGTGCCACTGGGCGCTCGAGCGAGAGGTGCAGCGATTCGCTGCCATGGATGGCGAGCGCCTCGAGCTCGCCGTTGAAAACTCCGCGCGCGTAGGCGCCGCGCGCCTGGGCGCTCGCGCTGAGACCGGTGGCCGCGACCGCGAGACGCACGTCGTAGGCAGAGGGCGGACCGCTGAGGGTGAGCGAGACGCTCTCGAGCGTGCGCTTCCGGTAGCTCAGCTTGTGCAGCCGCGCGTCGATCTTCGAGGGCTGCTGCGATGCGCCGGGATCAAAATCGACCTCCGCGTCGAAGCTCTCGAGTTTGATCCCCTGGTAGTCGAAGTCCCCGCCGTGCGCCGTGACGAGGATCGCCGGGTCGGTGAGCGTGCCGCGCACGGTCCCCGAGGCCTTGAGCTCACCGCGGGTGCCGGGGGCGAGCAAGCTCAGGTCCGCGGCGGAGACGGCGAAGCGCAGATCCATGCGCTCGCTGATGTGCCCGTCGAGCGCCACGCGGGCGCTCCCCAGGCCGACGCGCACCTCGCTGAAACCCCAGGTGTGTCCGGAGCGCGTCACCGTGCCGGAGCCGCTCGCCGCCACGCCGCGCAGTTTGCCGTTCAGGCTACTGAACGAGGCGGTGAAATCACCCTTGGTGTCCAAGCCGCGTCCCGAGGCCGCGAGCGTGAAGCTGACGCTGCCCGGGAGATCGGGCCGCAGCGCGCCCGGGTTGATGGCGGCGACGCGACCGGCCACCGACCACAGCTCTTTCGGCGACCACGCCACCTCGCCGCTCAGGCTGGCGTGACCACCGAACAGGTCAATCTCCGCGGTATCGAACCCGAAGCTGTCCTTGCCCAGCGTGCCGCTCACCTCCAGCGGCATCAGCGGCAGGCCGGCCGCGCGGGCGCTGCCGCTCAGCCGCACGCGGTAGGGCAGGACCCCGGTGAGGGTGAAGGAGCCGCCCGCGCCGGCCACCGCCGGATCACGGCCCACCAGCGGCCAGCGCAAGTTGCTCACCTCGCCGCTCAGATCGAGTCGTGGTCCGTCGATGCCGATGGTGCCCGTGCCGCTGGCATGCGCCCCGGAGGCTGGGTGGCGCAGCTCCATGTGCTTCGCCGTCAGAACGCGGTCGGCGTAGCTGCCCGAGAAGTGCGCATCGAACACTCCGGCGCGCAGACCGGCCGGGCTCACCGGCCCGTGGGCACTGAAGCCCGTGGCGTCGCCGCTGCCGGCCAGGTGGCCGGTGATGCTGCCGAGTGCGTCGCTCAGGCCCCAGGCGCGCAGATTGAACTCCCGCACCACGGCATCGCCGACCCAGTGCCACCGGTTGGTGAGATCGAGTAGCTGGCCGGAGACGTCGGCACGGAACGGGCTGTCGGTGTGCGCGACGACGTGGAGGATGTTGAGATCGCCCCGGGCGCTGCCGGCCACCGTCCAGGCGGGCTGTCCCGCAGGGCTCCACAGGATGTGCCCCTTGACTTCCAGCCCCACGGGATCGGCGGCGATGAGGTCGCCGATCGCGCTGACGCGCGCCTCGCCTCCCAGCAGGCCCTCGGCCTGAAAGAAGCGGATGACGCGATGACGGACGACCGCGGCGCCGCTCATGTCGGTGGCATCCAGGCGGAAGCCGTTGGGAACGGTGAGCGTCGCACTCGCCACCTGCGCTGCTTCCGCGCTGATGATCAGCCAGCGAGGCAGGAACACCGGCGCACCGGGGGTAGAGGGGCGGATGCGGGGCTTCACCTGGATCAGCGCGCTGCGCACCGAGCCGTGGCCGACGCGAATGGTCTGCAGCAGGAGCGGCATGAGCGCGACGTGCCCCTCGATGCCCTCGAACTTCAGGTGCACCAGCTCGTGATCGATCTCGACGCGCTCGACGGCGAGGCCGTCGGCCACCGTGCCGCTGACACCGACGATGTCGAGCCGCACGCCGGCGATGTGGTGCGGTATGTGCCGGATCGCGAACTGCAGTCCGCCGGTGGTGTAGAGCGCCGACCAGATGAGTGCCACCGGCGCCACGATGGCCGTGACGATCAGCACAGAGGCGAGGGCGAGCAGCAGGCGGCGGAGGCTGAACATCGCTACAGCTTGGGCGAGAAGTTGATGTGCAGGCGCGGACTGCGCTTGGGGCAGAAGGTCCCCCCGGTCGCGGTCGGTGGCGAGCACGGCTCAGTGAGCGGCTCCGCGATGTCGATGCCGAGCGTGAGCACCGGCAGGCGCACCCGCAGGCCAACGCCCACGGAATACTGGAGCGGGGTGCCGAAGCGATCGAAGGCATTGCCGTAGTCGAAGAAACTGGCAATGCCGAGATTGTTGGGCAGATCGCGGATCACCTCCACCGTGCCGGCGATCACGTCCTTGCCGCCGACCTTGATATACCCGGCGATCGACTTGCAGCTGCCGTTGGCATTGCGCGGGAACAGCCCGTTCGGGCTCTGGGTGCACACCGCCTCGATCGGCGACAGGTCGTTGTAGGCGAAGCCGCGCACGCTGTTGTCGCCGCCGGCGAAGAAGCGGAACACCGTGGGCAGCTGGCTGAAACCCGACACCAGGCTCGCACCCACCTCATCGCGCAGCAGCAGATGCCACTTCCTGCCGAGACGGAAGACGCGCTCGGCCTGCACATGCAGCTGGATGAAGTTGGAATCCGAGCCGAGCGAGCTGTGCGAGCCGCGCAGCTCGGCGAAGAACGGATGTTCGAACAGCGCCTCGCCGAGGTAGCCCTTGGGGACCGAAGCCAGGTCCACTCCCGGCACCAGCAGGCGAGCGGTATGCGCACCGGGGAGCAACTCCGCTCCGAGCGGCAGGTCGCTGGTGGTGCGCATCGCGGAGAGCAGCCATATGTGCTGCCAGCTGCCGGTGACCTCGGTGATGCTCGGACCCACCGACAGGGTGTGCGTGGTCACATCCGCGAGCTGGCGCTGTTCGAGCGTGCCCCCCAGGGTCAGTTTCTCTACCGCCGGGTCGCCGATCGGCACGTTGTAGCGGCTCTGCAGGCTGTAACGCGTCACCCGCGCCGCCTGCACCTCGACGCTGAAGCTGTGGCCGCGCGTATTGATGCGCCGGTCCTCGAATCCGAACGTGCCGCGCGGCCCGGTGTCGGTGGCGTAGCCCGCGCCGAAGGAGTAGCGGTGTCGCCGGCTCGGGTCGGCGTGAATGTTCACCGGCACGATGTGCGTGGTGCGATCGGGATCCCCGGGCAGCACCTCGAGGTTGGAAAAGTACTGCGTGTCGTCGAGGGCGAACTGGGTGCGCAGCACCTGCGTGAGATCGAAAGGCTCGCTTTCGCGGTAGCGCAGGTAACGCCGCACCAGCGCCTCGCTGACAACGCCCTGCCGGATGCTGGTCGCTCCGAAGTGATAGCGCTCGCCGGTGTCGAGCTCGAGCGCGATGTTCGCCTTGTGGTTCGGCGGGTCGACGACCAGCTCGTTGCGAATGAGGCGCGCGTCGAGATAGCCGTAGGTGGCCGCGGTGCGCTGCAGGTCGGTCTTGATGCTCTCGTAGGCCGCGTGGCTCAGGCGATCGCCATCGTGCAGCGGCAGGTGCTGCAGGATGCGCTGGAACAGCGGGTCGCTTTCTCCGGGCCCGTCGACGCGCACGTCGATGTTGGCGACGAGCACTGGCTTGCCCGGGTTGATGTTGATGGTGATGCGCCAGTCGTTGTGGCCCA
Organism: uncultured Steroidobacteraceae bacterium; assembly: GCA_955652795.1. Taxonomy (GTDB): domain Bacteria; phylum Pseudomonadota; class Gammaproteobacteria; order Steroidobacterales; family Steroidobacteraceae; genus 13-2-20CM-66-19. Next base: position 7,948 of record CATPBQ010000210.1, read on the forward strand.
GGTCGCTGACGCTGGACTCGACCTGCGGCTCGTAGTACCCGAAGGGTCTGAGCGCCGACTGCACCTCGCGCTCCACGCGGTTGTGCAGCCGATCGATCGTGTCGGCATTGAGCTCCGCGCCGCCCTTCTTGTAACGCTCGAAACTCAGGTAGGCGAGCACGTTGGCGCGCAGCTCGTCGTCGACGCCGCGGATCTCCACCTTCACGCCGGCGGCGTGCGCGAGCGGGCAGGCGAGCAGACACAGGGCAACCGCCCGGGCCCGCCTGTGCCGTCGACGAGCCTGCGGCAGGGGATTGCGCTGCGTCATCTCAAGGAATTCTAGAGCCTCGCGAGCGCTGCCGCTCGCCGCTGGTAATCAGAGCGCGCGCGCACGGCGCGGGTTCCGTGCCGACCTCACGGCCACTGTGCGGGGTTCAGCTCGAATTCAGTTTCGCCGGCAGGTTCGCCCCGCGGGTCGAAGCGCCGCTCGGCGAGGTAGAGCCGGCCGCCGGGCTCCAGCAGCACGACGGTCGAGCAGCGGGTGCCGTAATCCGGGTGCAGCACGAACGGCGCCGACAGGATCCGCTCCCAGTCTCGCGGTAGCCCGCTGCCGCTGCGGGGCAGCGCGGCGTCGTCCGCCACCTGCGTACGATCATTGAGGAGCTCGAACAGCGCGGCCGGCGATCCGGACTCGCCTTGACGCAGCCACGCCTCGAAGCCGCGCCGCACCCGCTGCAGTTTCGGCCACGGTGTGTCGAGCAGCTCGTTCGACAGACCGTACGTGCCCGGAGGGAGCGCCCGCGCCAACGGGGTGGCGCGGTTTGAGCCGTACCAGAGCGAATCCCGGTCGGTGAGTAACAGGTTGAATCCGGAGTAGCTGCTCGCCTGCGGTTCGAGGGCGGCGAAGAATTGCTGTGCGCTCAAGGAAGCGCCCGCGGGCGCACCCAGGTAGCGCGGGATCAGCTCCCCGCGCGACGGCGCTCCGGCACGCGGGGGCTGCAGCTCGCGAAAGTTGGTGACCACGCCGAAGCGCCGCTCGCGGTCCACCGCGAGCCACGTGCCCTGCGCGCGCAGGTCGCGTCCGGCGATGAAAGCCGCCGGCGGCGGCCACTTCGCCAGCGCTGCGGCCGGGCGCTCGTGATACTCATCGCGATTGGCGGCCACCACCAGGCGGTAGCGGGGATGCGCTTGCCACGCGAGCACCAGCAGACACATGCCTCTAGCCGCGTCCTTTCAGCCAGGTCTCGATCAGGCGCCAGGAAATGGACTGCGAGGGCGGCGCCAGCGCCTCGCCCGAATTGATTTGCGCGCGCGTGAACCAGCGCGCGTCCTGCAGCTCGCCGCTCACGCGCACGCTGCTGCCGGCGGCCGCCGTCGCCTGAAAGCCGATCATCAGCGACGACGGAAACGGCCACGGCTGCGAGGAGTCGTAGCGCAAGCCCGTCACGGCCACGCCGGTCTCCTCCGCCACCTCGCGCTCGACCGCGTCCTCGAGGCTCTCGCCGGGCTCGACGAAGCCGGCGATGGTGGAGTAGCGCCGCGGCGGCCAGCTCGCCTGGCGTCCGAGCAGCGCCCGTTCCCCGTCGCTCACCAGCACGATGATGGCCGGATCGATGCGCGGAAAGAGCTCCTGCGCGCACGCCGCGTTCGAGCACACCAGAATATGACCGGCGCGGGTCGCAATCGTGCCTGCGCCGCACACTCCGCAGTGGCGGTGACGCGTGCGCCAGATCGCCATGGCACGCGCATAGGCGAGCAGACCCGCTTCGTCCGCGGCCAGCAGCGGCGCCAGCGGCCGCAGCTCTTCGAACGCCGTGCCGGCCGGCGCCCCGACCGCCTGCCCGGGAGGCAGATCGAGCAGCACGCAGCGCCTGCCGCGAAACCACCCCAGCAGCACGAGATTCGCCTCGTCCGCGGCGCGTACCAGTGGCGCGCCGTGCGTGAGGAAGGCGATGCGCGGCGGGCTGTGCGCCTGCAGCAGGTGCGCGGTGCCGTGGCCGACCAGGTAGAGGGTCGCCGGATCGGCGCGTGCGGCCGCGATCCAGTCCGGGTCCTCACGCGCCTCCGCGCGCCGCTCCAGATAGGGACCCGAGAAGAAGTTCGCTCGATCGTGATCCATGAACACCGCTCGCCTCACAAGGCAGTGGCGGCGGATTCTAGCCGGGGCCCCCGGGAAATTGCGCGTCTTGCTGTGCGCCGCGCGCTCTTTCGTCGAGGCAGGCGCAATTTCCCGGGGTGGTTCAGCAGCGTGACTGCATCGGGCTCGCGCAATGGTGGCAGCGCCGGGCGCGCAGCGGAAAGCGCTCGGTCACCAGGAGGCCCCCGCAGTCGCTGCAGCGTCCGAAGCGCAGCTGGTCGCCGCGCGCCAGTGCGGTGGCGAGAAACACGGTGTGCTCGAAGGAGATCTGCGCCGCGGGCAGCAGCAGCCGGTAGGCCTCGAACGCCTGGCACAACAACTCCCCGCGCGTGAGCCCCGGGAGCGCGCCGGACGCCTCCGCGCAAACTGCCGCCGGCACGACGCCGAGCAGCGACAGCACGCTCGCCAGCACCGCGGTTTCCTGCTGCAGGCGCAGCGAGCGCGTGAAGTACGCGACCTGGTGCGGCGACTTGCCGCGATGACGCGGCAGGTAGCGCCGCGCATGGCTCATGTAGGAGCGGTACAACTTGCGGATGCGGTCATCCGACAGACCGGTCCAGGTGCGGATGGTGCGGGTGCGCGCCTCGTGCCGCAGGAAGCGCAGTGCCAGCTCCATGCGCGCTCGCTCGCGCCGGTAGCGATCGTCGCAGATGCGCATGGGAGTCTTCCGGCGGCCTTGGGGTCGCTACATTGTGGGAAAGAATCAGCAAAACTCAACCCGCAAATTTGGTAAAAAACTCCCAAATTCACGGATGGCTTCGCCGGCCGACTCCGTTACCATAGCCCCTCGTGGGAGAAAGGCGCGCCATGCTGTTGCAGTGCGAGACGCAAGAGGGGGAGCCCGGCGAGGGCGCGGGTCTGGTGGCCGGATGGTTGCACCCCGAAACGCTCGAGTCGCTGCTCGAGCTCAACGAGCTGTGCCTGGCCCTGCTCGCGGAGCAGGCCGCGGCGCGCACCGCCCAGGCGAGCCTGCTGTTGCGGCAGGTCGGGGAGCTGTGGCGGGTGCTCGATGCCGGCGCGCGGCGGCGCGCCGCCGCCTGTCCCTACCTGCTGGTGGACGCCGGCTTCGCGGACCCGCTGCGCTGGCGCCAGCCGGCGGCCGTGGGCGTGGGTGATACCGGCCAGGCCGCCTACACCACATTCTTCACCGTGCCCGGGGCGACCGGGGTTGCGAGGCTGGTGTTCACATACGCCTGGCACCTGGCGCGCTCGCAGAGCGCCGCCGCACGGCTGCTGCTCGGCATGAGCGCGCCGTGCGCCGCACTGATCGCTCACTACAGCCTGCGCCAGATCCATGCTCTGGCGGAGACTCACCCGCACTGGCTGAAGCCGCGCTGGCCGGCGCGCGTGCAGGTGTGGCGTGAGCTGCTGCTGGCGGCGGCATCCGGCGAGGCGCCGGTGCTCGAGCGCGCGCGCCTGCACGGGCTCACGCTGCTGGCGGCGGACGCCCGCGGCTCACTGCCCGAGCGGGCCGATGCGGGCGCGCCGTGAGCGGCGCACCCGGCGCGGTCTATTTCGCGAGCTGGAACAGTGTGGACGCCACCCAGCCTTCGTTGCCGAGCTCGTCACTGACCTTCCACCACATGCCGTCTTTCTCGCCGCTCGGGTAAAGCGTCATCCCCGGGTCCAGATCGCGCACCTTCTTCGACTTGAGGCTGGCCGCCTCGTACATCTTGCCCGGCTTGGCCATGGTCACCGACTGCGTGGCGTTGTCGGCCTTGGCGTTGAGTGTCATGCCTTTGACTTCATTGACGAGCTTGGTGTACGCGTCGAGGTAGGCGATGGTGACGACCTGGCCGATCTCGGTGTTCGCGTAACTGCTCGCACCCGCCGCGGCGAAGCCGCCGAAGAAGGCGCCGCCGCCGGCGCCCCAGCCGAGGTCGGTCTTCTTCGAGTGTCCCTGCTGCAGAGCGACCTGTTCGGTGGAGCGCACGTCGGTCAGGGTCAGCACGACATCCGCGGTCTTGCTCTTGAGACTGATGCCGCCGACCACCGCACCGGCCACGCCGCCCAGAAGGCCGCCCACCATCCCGCCGAGGTTACGGCCGCCGGAATTGCTGTTCTTGGTGACCACGTCGGGCACCAGCACGTAGTCGGCCGCCTTCATCTGCCCCTTGCCGATGTTGGAGCCGCCGCGCATCTCGCCGCTGCCAGCCAGCGCCCGCTCCTGCTGCGCAGCCGTGAGGCCCTTGCCGCGATCAAGCAGCGTGAAGCATTTGGACTGCGACACGAACACCTTGATCAGCGCTTCGGGGGACTCGAGGTTGTACGCGAGCCACCACTTGTTCTCCGGCTCGGCGACCGAAAGCGCGCCGATCTTCTTGTCGCAGGTTGGAATCTCCGGCGGTGGCGGATCGGCGGCCCACGCGGCCAGCGTGGCGCACAGAGCGGAAACTGCCAGCAATGCCGGAACGGCGTTCTTCAGGCTCTTGTGGGGCACCATGAACTTCTCCCAAGGAATCGTTGTTGTTCGAAGCGGCGTGCTTCTCACCGTGGCGTGCTTCTCACCGTAGTGTAGGCCCAAGTCCTCGGCCGAGGGTAGCCCGGCCTGGTTCGTGTCCGTTTTTGCCCGGTATGCGTCTGCCGTAGCGGTGGCGCCGCTGTCCCGAGTGCCGGAAGATGTTGCCGATTATTAACGGGAGGCTCGAAGGCCATGAAGCAGGCTCTGATCCTCGTCGACGTGCAGGAATCCTTCCGCAGGCGGCCCTACTTTCGGGACGAGGAGCTGCCGCAGTTCCTGCGCAACGTGCAGTCGCTGATCAATCGCTGCCAGTCGCGCGATATTGCGCTCGTGCAGGTGTTCCACCAGGCGCTCACCGACGACGCCGGTGATCCGTTCTCGGCGGCCTCGGGCTGCGTGCGCGCGATGCCCGAGCTGTCGCTGCGCGCCGATGCGGTGTTCTACAAGCAGGTGCATTCGGCCCTGTTCGGCAGGGACGGCGACGGCGTGATGCTGGAGGCGTGGTTGCGCGGGCGCGGCATCGGGGAGCTGCTGATCACCGGAATCCGCACCGAGCAGTGCTGCGAGACCACGACCCGGCACGCCTCGGATCTGGGTTTCAGGGTGCGCTACGTGAGCGATGCGACGCTGACCTTCCCGATGCGGACCCGCTGCGGACGCGAGGTGTCGGCGCAGGAGATTCGCGAACACACCGAGCTCGTGCTCGACGGGCGCTTTGCGCGCGTCGTGGCGACCTCGGGTGCGCTGGCGTGAGGGTCGCAGGCGCGCCCGCCGGTGAGCTCATGACCGAGGTCGTCTTCGCGCTGCTGCCGGACGTGGTGCTGCTGGACGTTGCCGGGCCTGCGGACGCGTTCCGCAACGCCGGCGGGAAGGTGCCCGGAAGCTACCGGCTGCGCTTCGTAGCGCCGGAGCCCCGTGTGCAGGCGGCCGTCGGACTGCACCTGAGCGCGCTCGAGCCGCTGCCCGTGCGCCTGGCGCCCGGGACGATCCTGGTGCTCACGGGCGTCGCCGGGATCGATCCGCATGAACCGGCGACGCGACGCCTGATCGAATGGCTGCGATCGGGCGTCGCAGACCCGGCGCTGCTGCTGTGCGTGTGCTCAGGCAGCGTGCTGGCGGCGCGGGCCGGATTGCTGGCCGGCCGCGAGTGCACCACCCATCACGCGCACCTCGAGGAGCTGCGCCGGGCGGAGCCGCGCGCGCGTGTGCTCGAGAACCGCATTTTCGTGGAGGACGGCCCGGTGTTCACCAGCGCCGGAGTCACGGCAGGCATTGATCTTGCGCTGCACGTCATCGGCCGGCAGCTGGGTGCGCCGGTCGCCGCTGACGTCGCCCGCGACCTGGTCGTGTACCTGCGCCGCGCGGGCACCGACCCCGCGCTCTCGCCCTGGCTGATGCACCGTAACCATCTGCATCCGGCGGTGCATCGCGTGCAGGATGCCGTGGCGCGCGATCCATCGTTCGCCTGGAGCTCCGCGGAGCTGTCCGCGGTGGCCTGCACCAGTTCGCGCAACCTCGCGCGGCTGTTCGCGGAGCACGCGCGCTGCTCGCCGCTCGACTACGTGCAGCTGATGCGCTTCGCCTTCGCCAGGCAACTGGTCACCCACAGCCGGCTCGATCTGGAGCGCGTGGCGGCGAAGGCGGGGTTTCGCTCGGCCCAGCACCTGCGGCGCGTGTGGTCGCGCTGGGAAGCGCGCCCGCCGAGCGCGCTGCGCAGCCGCGAGCCGTACGCGGCGTAGTGAGCGGGTCGCGGCCGGCGCATCAGGCCGGTGAGGCGGCGGCGGCGCAACGGCGCGTTCCTCAGTAGATCGCGATTTCGCGGCGGCCGCCCGAGTCGCGTGCACCGCGGAACATGCCCTCGGTGCTGAAGTCCATGACGATCCGCCCGTCCCTGCCGACCGCGATGAGGCCGCCGTCCCCGCCCAGTGCGGCGAGTATCTGGTGCAGCATCTCGTGCACCGCCTGTTGCAGGTCGAGGCCGCGGTACTCGACCGCGGCGCACACGTGATGGGCGGCCACCGCGCGGATGAAATACTCCCCGTGCCCGGTCGCCGAGACCGCGCACACGCCGTTCTTGGCGTAGGTCCCGGCGCCGATGATCGGGGAGTCCCCGACGCGCCCCGGGCGCTTGTTGGTCATCCCGCCGGTGGAGGTGGCGGCAGCCAGATTGCCGTCCCCGTCCAGCGCCACGGCCCCGACCGTGCCCTGCGAGCAGGGGAGCAGGTCCGAGACGCGCTGGCCGCGCTGCTCGCACTCGAGTTGTTCCTGGCGCTCCACGGTGCGGAAGTAGTGGTTGGGGACCAGCGCGAAACTCTCTTCCAGGGCGAACTCCTCGGCGCCTGCACCCACCAGCAGCACGTGACGCGACTTCTCCATCACCCGGCGCGCGAGCTCGATCGGATTTCTCACGTGCCGCACCGAGGCGACCGCGCCGGCGCGCAGCTGCCTGCCGTCCATGATCGCGGCGTCGAGCTCGGCCGCGCCGTCGCGTGTCAGGGCGGCTCCGTGGCCGGCGTTGAACGACGGGTCGTCCTCGAGTATCCGCACCGCGGCGCTGACGGCATCGAGACTGCTGCCGCCGCGCTCGAGCAGCGCGAAGCCCCCGTCCAGTGCCGCCTCGAGGCCGGCGCGGTAGCGCTGCTCACGCGGCTCCGACAGCAGCGCACGCGGCACCGCCCCCGCGCCTCCGTGGATGGCGATCGCGTACATGTTCGGCTCCCGCAAGCTCTTACTGTGCATCACGGTACATGGCGATGTCCCGCTGGCCGCGCGAATCGCGCGCGCCGCGAAACATGCCGACGCTGTTGAAGTCCATGGCGATGTTGCCGCTTCGGTCCACGGCGATCACGCCGCCCTCGCCCCCGCTGCGGCGCAGCTTCTCGTGGATGACTTCGCGCACCGCCTGCGCCAGCGTCAGGTGCCGGTATTGCACCAGCGCGCAGATGTCGTAGGCCACCACCTGGCGGATGAAGAATTCGCCCTGTCCGGTGCCGGAGACCGCGCAGGAGGCATCGTCGGCGTAGGTGCCGGCACCCACGATGGGCGAATCCCCGACCCGCCCGCGGTGCTTGTTGGTGAGCCCCCCGGTGGAGGTGGCGGCGGCGAGATGCCCGGCGCGATCGAGGGCGACGGCGCCCACGGTGCCGGTGGCCCCTGGCGAGGCCGCCTTGAGCTGCCCGGCCTGCGTCTGGCGCGCCTCGTCCAGCTCGCGTGCACGCGCCTCGGTGCGGAAGTAGTCGCGGGGCACGAGCACCACGCCCTGCTCGAGCGCGAACTCTTCGGCGCCCTCGGCCACGAGCAGCACGTGCGGGCTCTTCTCCATCACCAGGCGCGCGAGCTCAACGGGGTTCCTGACATGGCGCACGCCGGCCACGGCTCCGGCGCGCGGACCGTGTCCGTCCATGATGGCGGCGTCGAGTTCCGCATCGCCCTCATGGTTCAGGACCGCGCCACGGCCAGCGTTGAACTGCGGATCGTCCTCCATGGTGCGCACCGCGGCCGTGACCGCATCCAGACTCGAGCCGCCGCGCTCCAGGATCGCGTAGCCTGCATCGAGCGCCGCCGCCAGCCCCGCCCGGTAGGAGGCGGCACGCTGCGGCGTCATTTTGGCCGGATCGATCACGCCCGCGCCGCCGTGGATGGCGATCGCCAGCGGCCGCGGCTCGACGGCGAGAGCCGGCGCGACCGCCACGGCCAGACACAGCAGCGCGAGCAGTTTCGGGCGCGACATCGTTTCCTCGCAGCGGCTATGATCCCCAAACACCGGACGGCGAATCTTAAAGTGAAACCCGCCACGTCGCAGCGGATCCGCAGCCTCTTGGTCGCCAATCGCGGCGAAATCGCCATCCGCGTCATGCGGGCGGCGAGCGAGCTCGGCCTGCGAACGGTGGCGATCTATTCGCAGGAGGACCGCTTCTCGCTGCACCGGACCAAGGCGGACGAGGCGTACCTCGTCGGACCCGAGCGCGGGCCGGTCGAGGCCTACCTCGACATCGCGGATGTCCTGGCGGTGGCGCGCGAGGCGCGGGTGGATGCGATTCATCCCGGCTACGGCTTCCTGTCCGAGAACCCCGAATTCGCGCGTGCGACATGCGCCGCGGGCATCGTGTTCATCGGCCCGCAGGCCGAGACGCTGCGCCTGCTCGGCAACAAGGTGACGGCGCGCGAGCTGGCGGTGTCAGCGGGTGTGCCGGTGATGCCGGCCACCGCAGCACTGCCGGCGAGCCTCGAGGAGAGCGCGCATCTGGCGCGCAGCATCGGCTACCCGGTGATGCTGAAAGCCAGCTGGGGGGGCGGCGGCCGCGGCGTGCGCGTGGTGACGGGCGAGGCGCAGCTCAAGGAACTGCTGCCGCTGGCGCGGCGCGAAGCCCAGGCCGCTTTCGGCAACGAAGAGGTCTACCTGGAGAAGCTGGTAGCGCGCGCGCGGCACGTCGAGGTGCAGCTTCTCGGCGACCATCACGGCAACCTGGTGCACCTGTTCGAGCGCGACTGCACCGTGCAGCGCCGCAACCAGAAGGTGGTGGAGCGCGCGCCGGCGGTGTTCCTGACGGC